>JAQWKP010000250.1 GCA_029247785.1 Novosphingobium sp. | reverse complement strand
ACCTCGTCGTCCCAGCCGAAATCGTCGACGATGATATGCGCGCAGCCTTCGATATTGTGCAACAGCATGCCGTGGTGCTGGCGCACACCGCGCGGCGCGCCGCCGGTTCCGCTGGTGTAAATGATGCAGGCCAGATCCTCGCGGGCGATATTGGCAATCCGCGCATCGACCGCCTCTCGCGCATTGCCGCCATCGCCTTCCAACAGCGAATCCCATGAGACCCAGGCAAAATTGCCCTCCTGATCATGCTTGATCGGCTCGATACTGACGAGAAACTCACAAAAATCGGTCTGGGCGAGTGCCGGGACGACTGTCTGGCCAAGCTTGGAACTCGAAACGATAGCCGCGCGTGCGCCTGAATTCTCCAGAATATGGATATGATCGCGCGTCGTGTTGGTCGTGTAGGTTGGCACGGTGACGCAGCCAGCCGCCATGATCGCAAGGTCGGCCAGGCACCATTCCGGGCGGTTTTCCGAAACCAGCATGACCCGCTCGCCCGGCTTGAGGCCCAGCTTACGCAAGCCCTGCGCGATGGTACACACTTGCCGCGCAGCCTCTTTCCAGCTTGTCGACTGCCATTCGCCGTCGCGCTTCGCCCATAGCATCGGCTTGTCGCCCAGCTCGTCGGCGCGGGCGAGGAAAAGCGAAACGAGATTGCTGCTGGCCTGAAAATCGGAAAGCTGCACGCGTCTTCCTCTTCTTCCTGCGGGCTGCGTTCTGGACTCTAGGGTCGCAAGGCGCAGCCAGCAAGTCAGGTCTATTCGCTAATTGCGCGCCCTTCGCTGCGCGGATCGGCGGCTCCGGCCAGCGCGCCTGCCCTAACGACGACCGCGTTGCCCTTCACCGGCAGGCGGCGTGCCTTGACCTTGGCATGGCCTAGCGCCTCAAGCGCGGGAATCATCGCTTCAAGCGCCGAGCCTTGTTCAACCGAAACCGTATCGCCCGGCGAATAGAGCACCGGCAGCGCCAGCGCCTCGTCGACCGGCAGCTTCCAGTCGATAAATCCGATCAATGCCCGTGCGACCTGCACCGGGATAGTCCCGCCACCCGCCGCGCCGATCGCCAGCACCAGCTTGCCATCAGGACCAAAGACCAGCGTCGGCGCCATAGAGCTGCGCGGTCGCTTGCCACCCTCGATCCGATTGGCGATTAGCTGGCCATCCTTTTCGGGCAGGAAGCTGAAATCTGTGAGCTCGTTATTGAGATAAAAGCCGCCGAACATCAGTCCCGATCCGAACGCGGTTTCGATGGTCGAGGTATAGCTGACGGCATTGCCCCAGCGGTCGATCACGACGAAATGCGAAGTGCCGTTCTCCGGGGGCTCCATGCCGTCGGGAGGTGGAAGGTCGAGGCCGGGCTCTGCTGTGACCATGGTCGTCTTACTGTCGATCAGTGCTGCGCGCTTGGCGAGATAAGTCGGTTCGACCAGCTCGAGTGTGGGAACGGCGATGAAGTCCGGGTCGGCGAGGAACCGCTCGCGGTCCGCATAGGCGAGCCGCTGCGATTCGGCGAACAGGTGCCAGGCAATGGGCGATTCCGCGCCGAGCGAGGCGAGATCGAACGGTTCGAGCTGGCCCAGTATCGCAAGCACCGTGGTCGCCCCCGAGGATGGCGGCCCCATTCCGCACACCCGGTAGACGCGATACTTCCCGCATAATGGAGCGCGCTCCTTGGCGCGGTAGCGTGCGATGTCGCCTTGCGTCATGGCACGGTCATGCGGGGTGTTATCGGCGATGTGTTTGGCCAATGCGGGTGTCAGCGCGCCTTCGTGGATCACTTCGGGCCCTGACTGCGCAATCGCTTCAAGGGTTGCGGCCAGCTCCGGGTTTTTCAACGTCGTGCCGACAGCAAGCGGCTTACCGGTCTCATCGAAATAGAGTGCCTTGCCGGCCGCGCTATGCCCCGCTGACTTGGGCCGGATCCCGAGGAACATGTGAAATCGATCGGTCACTTCCCAGCCGTCTCGTGCCAGTCGGATCGCCGGTTCGAACAGCTCGGCCCAGGCGATCCTGCCATGGCGGCGATGGGCTTCCTCGGCGAGGCGAATATTGCCCGGAACGCCTACGCTCAGCCCGCTCATGACGGCATCGCGGTAGCCAAGCGGTTTGCCATCCGGCCTGAGGAACCAGTCCGGAGTTGCCGCAGAAGGCGCTGCTTCGCGCCCGTCGAGTGTCTCGACCTTGCCATCCGCGGTACCGCGCACGAAAAAGCCGCCGCCACCTATTCCCGAGCTTTGCGGCTCGACCACGGTCAGCGCGACCATCACCGCTATGGCCGCATCGGTAGCGCTGCCGCCCTTGCGCAATATTTCGGCCCCTGCCTCAGCAGCGCGAGGATCAGCCGCGCTGACGACGCCTTTCTCGAACTGGGCGGGTGGGTTGGCTGTGACCGGGGCCGTCGCGGGCGCAGTCGCACAGGCGCCAAGGGCAAGGCTGGCGATGAGCGGAAGGAAGAAGTGTCTGGGCATGGCTATATCGCTATTCGCTTCCGACCGCCTCGGCAATGGAAGTAAAGCCATCGCGGCGCATCAATTGTTCTAACCCCTGCACAATCTTGCGAGCGATCCCCGGCCCTTCATAGACCATCGCGCTATAGAGCTGCACCAGGCTTGCGCCTGCACGAATCCTCGCCCAGGCATCCTCGGCAGTGAAGATGCCGCCCACCCCGATCAGCGGGATTGCACCGCCGGTTGCCTTGCGGAAATCGTGCAGCCGCTCCTGTGCAAGCTCTCGCAGCGGCGCTCCAGAAAGCCCTCCCGTCTCACCGGCGTGACGGGAATTGAGCGGGGGGCGGGAAATGGTTGTGTTGGAAATGATCAGCGCGCCAAGCTGCCGGTCGAGCGCGATCCGGCTGATCGTGTCGATATCCGCAGGCTCAAGATCGGGCGCGAGTTTGAGGAATATCGGCGGGCCTTGCTCGCCAATTGTCTCGATCACCGCGTCCAGCAGTCCAGTAAGCGCGCCCTCGTCCTGCAGCGCGCGCAGCCCCGGCGTGTTGGGGCTGCTGATATTGACCGCGAGATAGGCGGCAAAAGGCGCCATCAGCTGCGCCATCGTCACATAATCCGCAATTCGGTCAGCCGAATCCTTATTGGCACCAATATTGATGCCGATGACGCCTGTCCTGAGCGTTGTCGAAGGGCCCGACTGATGGCTACGCGCCTCAAACCGACGAACTGCCGCTTGCGCGCCGCGATTGTTGAAGCCCATGCGGTTGATGACCCCGTGGTCTTCCCTGAGCCGGAACAGGCGCGGCTTGGGATTGCCCGCTTGTGGCAACGGCGTGATCGAGCCAACCTCGGCAAAACCGAAGCCGCGCGCCAGCAGCGCATCGGGAACGTCACCGTCCTTGTCGAATCCGGCCGCCATGCCGAGCGGGTTGGGAAAGGACAGCCCCGCTACTGTGCTGGCCAATGGACCGGGGACTGGCGGCTTGCCCTTAGGCATCCATTTCAGCGCCGCGATAGCCAGCCCATGTGCTGTTTCGGGATCGAGCCGGAACAGGGCGGGCCGGATGAGCGCATAGACCATGGGCTGCGCATAACTATCGCTTGCGCTCTGCTCAACGCCCGATCTGCGCCGATCCCCGTTTCCTTTTGGAAAACCGCTATTTTTGGGCTGGAGCACGCCAGTGGTTGAATTCCGGGCAATGCTCACCTAGGTGAAACTGGAAAGAATCAGTCCGATTTAGGCGCAGACCCATCTCGGACATGGGAAGAAGCTGATTTCATGAGATTATCCAGCATGGCCGATTATGCCGTTGTCGTGATGACCGCCGCCGCGCGGCATTGCGGCGGCACGCGCGTGTCTGCCGGGCAGCTGGCCGAGGAAACCAGCCTGCCCACGCCGACGGTGCAGAAACTCGTCAGCCGACTGTCTGCAGCGGGCCTGCTGCGCTCCACTCGCGGGGTTGGCGGCGGGCTGAAGCTGGCCCGCCCGGCCGCAGCGATCACGCTGGCCGATATCATCGAGGCGGTGGAAGGCCCGATCGCGCTGACCGCCTGTATCGAAGAGGGCCGCCATGACTGCACTTTGGAAGACGTCTGCACGGTCAGGCCGCATTGGCCGGTCGTCAGCGCTGCCCTGCGTGGGGCGCTGGCAGAGGTCCCGCTAACCCAGCTGGTGGAGCAGGCGCCATGACCGAAGAAACCCCCGTTCGCGATGCAGATGCCCATGCCGCAGCTGCGCGCGTGGCCGATTATGAGCACGGCTGGTCCGCCGATATCGAACAGGAATTTGCGCCCAAGGGCCTGTCCGAGGATACGGTGCGCTTCATCTCGGCCAAGAAGGAAGAGCCGCAATGGATGCTCGACTGGCGGCTCAAGGCCTATCGCCGCTGGCTTGAGATGACTCCGCCGGACTGGGCCAAGCTCAACGTCCCGCCGATCGATTACCAGGACGCCTATTATTATGCTGCGCCCAAGCAGAAGGAGGCGCTGAAAAGCCTCGACGAGGTCGATCCGGAAATCCTCCGCGTTTATGAAAAGCTCGGCATTCCGCTGGAAGAGCAGAAAGTGCTCGCCGGGGTTGAGGGCGCGCGCAAGGTCGCGGTCGATGCGGTGTTTGACAGTGTTTCGGTCGCCACCACCTTCCGCAAGGAGCTGGAAGAAGCCGGCGTCATCTTCCTTTCGATCAGCGAGGCAATCCGAAAGCATCCCAAGATGGTGAAGAAGTGGCTCGGCAAGGTGGTGCCGGTCCATGACAACTATTTCGCGGCGCTCAATTGCGCGGTGTTTTCCGACGGCACCTTCGTGTGGATTCCCGAAGGTGTGCGCTGCCCGATGGAGCTTTCGACCTATTTCCGCATCAATGCCGAGAATACCGGCCAGTTCGAACGCACGCTGATCGTTGCCGAAAAGGGCAGCTACGTTTCCTATCTCGAAGGCTGCACCGCGCCGCAACGCGATGAAAACCAGCTTCACGCAGCGGTGGTAGAGCTGGTCGCGCTGGAAGATGCCGAGATCAAATATTCGACTGTGCAGAACTGGTATCCGGGCAATGCCGAGGGCAAGGGCGGGATCTATAATTTCGTCACCAAGCGCGGATTGTGCCAGGGCGCGCGCAGCAAAGTCAGTTGGACCCAGGTCGAGACCGGCAGCGCGATCACCTGGAAATATCCCAGCTGCGTGCTCAATGGCGAGGATTCGGTCGGCGAATTCTACTCAGTTGCCGTCACCAATAATTTCCAGCAGGCCGATACCGGCACCAAGATGATCCACAATGGCAAGAACAGCCGCTCGACGATCATTTCCAAGGGCATCAGCGCGGGCAAAAGCAACAACACCTATCGCGGGCTGGTGCGCGTCGGCGCTGCCGCCGAAAACGTGCGGAATTTCACGCAGTGCGATTCGCTGCTGCTCGGCCAGGAATGCGGCGCGCATACCGTGCCCTATATCGAGGTGAAGAATCCCAGCGCCCAGATCGAGCATGAGGCGACCACCAGCAAGATCAGCGATGACCAGCTGTTTTATGCAATGCAGCGCGGGCTTGATGCCGAGGAAGCGGTGGCGCTGATCGTCAACGGCTTCGCCCGGGAAGTGATGAAGCAGCTGCCGATGGAATTTGCGGTGGAAGCACAGAAACTGCTGGCGATTTCACTGGAAGGGAGCGTGGGATGAAGAAAACCCTGTCCATCCGCGCCGAGGCTGAAGGCCAATCCCCGTCCGACCCGCGCCAGAGCTGGGGCATTTCCCCTGCGCGCCAGGAACGGTTGAAGGATCATGCCAGGCAGATGCGCCGCAATCCCACCGAGCCTGAAATAGCGCTGTGGGACAGGCTGCAGGGCCAGAAGCTCGGCGGCTTCAAATTTCAGCGTAAGCAGGTGGTCGGTTCGGCCATCGTCGATTTCGCCTGCCCGGCGCGTTGGCTGGTGGTGGACGTCGACGGCGATGCCCATGACACCCCGGCTATCGATGCCCTGCGTGACAAGAAGCTGACCGACGTCGGCATCCGCGTGCTGCGCTTTGCCGCCGGTCAGGTGATGCAGGATGGGGACGGTGTTTGCGAAACGAT
Source organism: Novosphingobium sp. (assembly GCA_029247785.1). Taxonomy (GTDB): domain Bacteria; phylum Pseudomonadota; class Alphaproteobacteria; order Sphingomonadales; family Sphingomonadaceae; genus Novosphingobium. The sequence continues at coordinate 7,117 of JAQWKP010000250.1, read as the reverse complement.
CCTGGCGGAGTTGGAGAAGGAATTTGAGAAGCCGGGTCAGGCCGTCACTTCCCGCACTTCCCCTGAGCCGCAGGCGAGCGAAACTCATCAGGAGGGGCTTGAACAGGCAGATTCTGATCTTCCCTTGTCTGCGAGGGAGCAGTTGGAACTGGGGCTGCCTGATCCGGAACAGGCTGCCGAGCCTGAAATCAGCCCTGAGTTGCCGTCAAATCAGAAGATTGATCACCAATGCTAAAAATCAATAACCTCCACGCCACTGTTGGCGACAAACCGATCCTCAAGGGCCTCTCGCTCACCGTCAATGCGGGCGAAATCCATGCGGTCATGGGGCCGAACGGTGCGGGCAAGTCGACCTTGTCCTATGTGCTGGGCGGGCGGCCCGGCTATGAAGTGACCGGCGGTTCGGCCACGCTCGACGGGCGGGATCTGCTTGCTCTCGAGCCGCATGAGCGCGCTGCTACCGGGCTGTTCCTTGGCTTCCAATACCCGGTTGAAATTCCGGGCGTCAGCTTCGTCCAGTTCCTGCGCGAGGCGGCCAATGCGCAGCGTGCGGGGCGCGGCGAGGAGCCTCTTTCGGGTGGAGAGTTCCTCAAGCTGGCGCGCGCGCAGGCAGGCCTGCTCAAGATGGATATGGAGATGCTCAAGCGCCCGGTGAATGTCGGCTTTTCCGGCGGCGAGAAGAAGCGCGCCGAGATGGTGCAGATGGGCATTCTCGACCCGAAATTCGCGGTGCTCGATGAGACCGATTCCGGCCTCGATATCGATGCGCTGCGGGTGGTCGGCGAGGGTATCAACGCGATCATGCGCCAGCCCGGCAAGGGCGTGCTGCTGATCACACACTACCAGCGCCTGCTAGACTATGTGACGCCGGACTTCGTTCACGTCCTCGCCGACGGGCGGATCGTCAAGACCGGCGGGCCCGAGCTGGCGCATGTGCTGGAAGAACAGGGCTATGAGGCGGTTGCGGCGTGAACCAGTTGGCCACTCTCCCTACCCGCAAGGACGAGGACTTCCGCTATTCGGACCTCGACGCGCTGGCTGGCGTCTGGCCGGTCGCGCGTGAGGAAATCGTGGTTGCAGCAGGGGCGAGCGAGGCCATGCAGGTCTGCGAGCTGGGCGATGGCAATGTCGCGCGCCATCTTGCCGTCAATGTCGAGCCCGGCGCGTCGTTCGATCTGCGCCTCCTCAACGCGGGGCCAGCCTTCGGACGGATCGCAGTGGACGTGACGCTGAAACAGGGCGCGCAATTCACGCTCGGCGCGGCGCAGCTCGGCGCTGGCAGCCAGACGCTCGAAATCGTCACCGAGGTCACTCATGCGGGCCCCGATGCCACATCCCGCCAGATGGTGCGCTCAGTGCTGGCAGGCCATGCGACCGGCACCTATCTGGGCCGTATTGTGGTGGCGCGCGGAGCCGATGGCACCGATGCCGACCTTTCGGTGCGCGCCATGCTGCTGGAGCGTACGGCCACGGCCAACGCCCGGCCCGAACTCGAAATCTTCGCCGATGACGTCAAGGCGGCCCATGGCTGCGCGGTTGGCGAGCTCGATGCGGCTGGGCTGTTCTATCTGCAGTCGCGCGGGCTCCCCCCGCCAATCGCCAAGCGGCTGATGTTGCAGGCGTTCATCGCCGAGGCCTTCACCGGCGCGCCCGATGAGGAAGCGATGAGCGAAGCCGCGCTTGCCCGTCTGGAGGCGCTGCTGTGACCACTATGCTGGCCTTTCCCGATCTGCGGACCGATTTCCCCGGCCTGGCTGGGCCCGATGGAAGCCCCTGGCACTATTGTGACACCGCTGCCACTGCGCAAAAGCCGCTAGCGGTGATCGATGCGATGGCGCAGGCGATGGGCGCGGATTATGCTACCGTCCATCGCGGGGTCTATGCGCGCTCGGCCGATATGACGCTGGCTTTCGAAGCGGCGCGGCGGCGGGTCGCACGCTTCATCGGCGGGCAGGAGAACGAAGTCGTCTTCACGCGCGGCGCGACAGAGGCGATCAATCTTGTCGCGCATAGTTGGGGCGGATCGCAGCTGAAGGCGGGCGACCGTATTCTGCTTTCGACCCTGGAGCATCATTCCAACATCGTGCCCTGGCAATTGCTGCGCGATCGCATCGGCGTCGAAATCGATGTCTGCCCGCTGACGGACGACGGGCTGATCGACCTGGATGCCGCAGAGGCGATGCTGACGCCCCGGCACAAGCTGGTTGCCTTCGCTCATATCTCCAACGTGCTCGGCTCTGCGCTCGATGTGAAGCACGCAGCCGCGCTGGCCCATGCGGTTGGCGCGAAATTGCTGATCGATGGCTGTCAGGCCGCGCCGCGCCTGACTCTCGATGTTGCCGCGCTGGACTGCGATTTCTACGTGTTTTCAGCGCATAAGCTCTATGGCCCGACCGGCATTGGTGCGCTGTGGGCAAGGGCAGAGATCCTCGAAGCGATGCCGCCTTGGCACGGCGGCGGCGCGATGATCGATCGGGTGACCTTTGAGAAGACCACATACGCTCCGCCCCCGCAGCGTTTCGAAGCCGGCACCCCGGCGATCGTTGAGGCGATCGGTTTGGCGGCAGCGGTGGACTATGTCGAGGCAATCGGCCTCGATGCAATCCACGCCCATGAAACAGAGCTGGTCCACCAACTGCGCACGGAACTGCGCAGGCTGAACACGGTGACTTTGTTTGGCCCGGAGGAATCTGCCGGCATCGTCAGCTTTGCGCTGGATGGCGTGCATCCCCATGATCTCGGCACGATCCTCGACGAAGGCGATGTTGCGATCCGCGCTGGCCACCATTGTGCCCAGCCGCTGATGGACCACCTTGGGGTGCCGGCCACCGCCCGCGCCAGTTTCGGAATTTATAGCAATGAAAGCGATATTGCCGCGCTGCTTGCCGGCATCGAGCGAACCATGAGGATTTTTGCCCCATGAATGAACATGAATCGGATGAGGCTCGCGGCATCAGCTTCGAGGAAATAGAGGACGCGCCCGCGCCGCCCAGGGCCCGGGTCGACGATGTCGAACCGCCTGCCGAAAGTGCCGGCGACAAGCTCGAACGCAAGCGCGATTACCTGGAAGGTTTCCTCGCCGAAAAGCCTGCAGACGCGGCGCCGGGCGAGCCGGGCAGCGGAATCTATGATGCGGTCGTCGCCGCGCTCAAGGAGATTTTCGACCCCGAAATCCCTGTGAACATCTATGAGCTTGGTCTGATCTACGGGGTCGAAGTTGATGATAACGCCGGTGTGGTTGTCACCATGACGCTGACCACGCCGCACTGCCCGGTGGCCGAGAGCATGCCCGAGGAGGTCGAATTGCGGGTCGCCGCCGTGCCAGGCGTGCGCGATGCCGAGGTTAACCTCATATGGGACCCGCCGTGGGATATGGACAAGATGAGCGACGAAGCGAAGCTCGAACTGGGAATGCTGTGATGAGCAACGACCAAACCGGCCAGATCAAGACCCGTCAGCGGCCCGCCGCCGTCATCCTGACGCCGACTGCCGAGGCTCGCGTTGCCAAGCTCATGTTAGAGGCACCCGAGGATGCCATCGGCGTCAAGCTGTCGACGCCCCGGCGCGGCTGTTCCGGTCTTGCCTATTCGGTCGACTATGTGACCGAAGCCGACGCCTTCGACGAGCGTATCGAAACGCCGGGCGGAGTCTTTTACATAGATGGGGCGAGCGTGCTCTATCTCGTCGGCAGCATTATGGACTGGCAGGAAGATGATTTCACTGCCGGCTTCGTGTTCGAAAACCCTAATGCAACAGGCAGTTGCGGCTGCGGCGAAAGCTTTACCGTCTGAAGTAGATCAGCGGGAAAAGCCGCTTTCTTCAGCGAGGAAGTCAAGCAGGGCCTGGTCGTATTCATCGACTTTGCCATTGTTGTCCAGCTGGCCCTCTAGCCATAGCTGCTCGCCCGATGTGACTTCGGCGGCTTTTGCGACTTCGCTTTCGAGGTCCGACCCTGCGGACTTCTTGCCAAAAACACGGCCGGCAGAATTGTAGAAATTGTCGTTTATCGCCGATTTGCCCATACGACCGAAAAAGCCGCCGACAGAGGAGCGATGGTCGCTCATGAAGCTTTCAAGCTCGGTGGCTCGTTCGGAGGACAGCGGATTGTGGCCGGCAAAGCCCATCAGGTAATTGCCGACGCCCTGCACGAATAGCTGTTTCCATGCCGGGGCGTTGGAACTTCCAAGCGCCTCGTCCTTGATCCGGTAGAGCAGTTCGGCTTCGCTGCGGCTGACTGCTGCCGGCCGCTCGCTGCCGCTGGCAAAGATGATTCGGCGCATCAGCTTGGCTTCGGCCTCGGTGACATTGCCCTGCTCAAGCGCTCCGCCGCATCGTGTCGGGCCCGTTCCGGTCAGAACGGCGCGCTCGACTTGCTCCAAAGCATATTCGCGCAGGCGCTGCGGGACATTCTGGGACCGCTCGAACACGCGCGTCAGCAGTTCGAGTTCGGTCAGGCTGTCGGTCTTGCCGTCATGGCTGACCTTGGCCATTAGCCAGGTGGCCTGATCCTCGTCGACATAGCCCTTGGGTTCAACGCCATTGACGATGAATTCGCCCATAGCCTCGACGAAAAAGTCCGACCATTCACGGCTCGGATCGCACAACCGGTCGTTGACCAGGAATATCGCTTCGGCCTCATCGGGCTGGATCGTACCGTCCGACCAGCCCGCGCGCCGCAGCGTGAGGATCTCCTCGGCGGTGATTACGCCGTCTTCCGCCGCCTGCACGGCGATTTCGCGAAAATGCATGCTCATTTCGTCTGGGCCCCTTATTCGAGGGGGCTACTATCGCGCGATAAGCTTAAATCCGGGTTACTTTCCCGGATTCTAGCGCTTCTTGAGTGCCTTGACGCAGGAGGCGCGGTCGACAGCCATAGCGTCGGAACTGCGCCTGGCATCGACATAGGTGGCGATCGGCTCACGCGCTCGCGACGTCGGGTAGAGATAGACGTCAAGAATGCATGGTTTTCCGGTGAATTGCAGTTTCCGGGCATCGCCTTCCCAGACGTCGAGCCTGGCTTCGCCGAATTTGCGGACAAGCTGAGGCGCGGTTGCTCCGATTACCCCTTCAAGGCCGGGTATCATGGTCAGCCGGGCATCGCGTGGCGCCCGAGTGACCGGCTGGCGCAGCGTTGCTGGTGGTTTGGAGACAGGTTGCGTGCCGCGCGCTGGTCCGGTGGCGGACGAGGCGCATGCCTGCAACAGCATGGCAAGCACTGTCGTTGCCAGTAATTTGGGAAATGGCAGGGTGCTAGTCATGCTCGGCGCGGCATTGCCCGCACAGCGGTCGCTGTCAATGCTGTCCGGCCTTGCCGTGCGGCGAATGGCAGGTTACCCGCGCCCGAACCCGTTTCCCACCCGAAATTCCAGGAAAATCCATATGTCCCAGCCTTCAATCGATGTCCTCGCAATTGGCAATGCGATTGTCGATGTCATTGCGCCTTGTTCCGACGAGTTGATCGAGACCCTGGGCATGGCGAGAGGCGGGATGACTCTGATCGATACCGATGGGGCGCATTCGCTTTACGAAGCCATGGGGCCGGCCATGGAAGTATCCGGTGGCTCTGCGGCGAACACGCTTGCCGGACTGGCGGCATTGGGCACGGATTGCTCCTTTATAGGTCAGGTTGCCGACGATCAGCTGGGCGAAGTCTTTGCTCATGATATCCGCGCTGCCGGGATTGGCTTCGCGACGCCGCCGCGCGCCGGCGATCCACCGTCCGCACGCTGCCTGATTTTCGTTACGCCGGATGGGCAGCGCACGCTTAATACCTATCTCGGAGCGTCACAGTATCTGCCTTCTTCTGCGCTCGATGAGGACGCCATCGCTAGTGCTGCGATCCTTTATCTCGAGGGCTATTTGTGGGACCCGGAAGAGCCCCGCGCGGCCATGCGCAAGGCGATTGCTGCTGCGCGCAATGCCGGGCGCAAGGTTGCTTTCACCCTGTCAGATGGCTTCGTCATCGAACGGCATGGCGACGATTTCCGTGCCATGGTTGCCGCAGGTGAGATCGACATCTTGTTCGCCAATGAGGCCGAACTCGCGGTGATGACCGGTCAAAGCGACTTCGATGCAGGCCTGGCGCAACTGGCGGCCCAAGTGCCTGTGCTCGTTGTGACGCGCAGCGAACAGGGCGCTGTGGCTGTCGCTGGGGGTGAACGGGCAGATGTTTCGGCTGAGCCGATTGACCATGTCGTCGACACGACCGGGGCAGGCGATCTCTTCGCCGCGGGTTTCCTGTTCGGCCATGTCCGGGGCCATGCGCTTGAAGCTTGCCTGCGGATGGGTGCGATCTGCGCTTGCGAGATCATCTCGCATTTCGGTGCCCGGCCAGAAGCCGATCTGAAGGCGCTGCTAGCCGAAAAAATGGGCTGATTCAGCCTCCCGCCTCGCGCTCCACTTCACGCCATCCAATATCCCGGCGGCAAAAGCCGGTCGGAAAGGTGACGCGATCGACGGCGGCGTAGGCCTGCGCCTGCGCCTTGGCGACGCTGGCACACCTGGCCGTAACGTTGAGTACGCGTCCGCCCTTGGCGAAGAGGCCGCCATCAGGCGCGATGGCGGTACCGGCCTGGAATATCTTGGCACCATCCCTTTCGGCCTCGGCAAGGCCGGCGATGCTGCCACCGGTTTCGGGTGTGCCGGGATAGCCATTGGCCGCCATCACCACGGTCAGAGCTGTATCGTTCGAGAATTTTGGCGGCTGGAGCTGAGCAAGCCGGTATTCGGCGCAGGCCAGCAGGATTTCGGCCAGGTCACTCTCCAGCCGCATCATCAGCACCTGGCATTCGGGATCGCCGAACCGGCAATTATATTCGATCAGCTTGGGTCCCTCCCGGGTCAGCATTAGCCCGGCATAGAGCACGCCGCTGTAAGGCGTCCCTTCCTCGGTCAGCGCTTTGACGGTCGGCGCGAATATCTTCGAGACGACCTCGCCGCGCAACATCGGGGTGAGCACTGGGGCCGGGCTGTACGCGCCCATTCCGCCGGTATTGGGCCCAATATCCCCGTCGCCCACGCATTTGTGATCCTGCGCCGTGCCGAACGGGACGATCGTGCTGCCATCGGTGATTGCGAAGTAGCTCGCTTCCTCGCCCTCGAGAAATTCTTCGATCAC
>JAQWKP010000047.1 GCA_029247785.1 Novosphingobium sp. | reverse complement strand
CGAAAAGGCGAAGCTGTCGATCAGGTCGAGATGTGCGCCGGCATCCGACGCTCCGACCAGCGTGCGGTCATCACTCCACACCTCACCGCGCAGTTCCCAGCTGGCGCGATCATGACCACCCATATCGGGTCGGAAGATCGTCTCCAACCCGTCCTCGATGGCGATATCGAACATGGTGTCGAGCGCGCTCTTGCCAAGTTCTCCGGCAATCTCGCCGACGGTGCGGCCCTGATGCAGACTGTTCGCGCTGGCCGGCCGCTCGATGACAGTGTGGTTGGCAAAATTCGCCATCGTCGCCATCGCCGCATCGGGCGACATCGAAGCGATATCCTCGGCAAGCTGGCGGCGCGTTTCGGGATCGCGCAATTGGGCTATGCGCTCTTCCAGAGGCACGAAGAAGATCGTGCGCCACAGGCCGGGGAATGCATCATAAGTCACGCCGGACTTCAAGTTCATATAGACGCCCGGCATGGCAGGCATGGTCAGGGCGATGACGTCGCCGCCACGATCGCGCGCGCGATTGCTGATCGAAAGCTGTCGGTCCACGCGCGCTGCGGCGTCCTCCCGACCGCTGACGATCATCACGTTCCAGTTGACCGGACGCTGGCCGGCAATCGAGAAATCGGTCATCAGCTCGGGCACGCCTTCCGGGAAATCGAGGTCGGGCAGCATTTCCAGCCCCGTGCCTTCGTGTTCGGCAACCACTCCCGCCAGTTCCAGGAATTCCTCGCGCGCTGCCCAGCGTGACGGGACCGGCTGGCCCTCGTAATCGTTATGCGTCGCCGATATCGTCGTCGACAGGCCCAGCGCGCCTTGCTCGAGCGATTGGCCGAGCAAGTCCTTCATCGCTGCCAGCTCTTCGGCCTGCGCTTCCTCACCAACCGCACGCTCACCCATCACCGCGCGTCGGATCGCCGAATGACCGGCAAAGAATCCGGCGTTGATGCCGATCGAGCCTTCCACCCGGTCGAGATATTCACCGAAGGAGCTCCAGCCCCAGTCGCTGGCCGCTTCCAATGTTTCAAGCGGCATGCCCTCGACCCGGCTGAGCATGCGGCGAATATAAGGCCCGGATTCTGCACTCAGCGGCGCGACCGAAAAGCCGCAAAATCCGCCGACAATAGTCGTAACACCATGATAGCACGACGGACTCAGTGTCGGGTCCCAGAAGGCCTGCACGTCATAATGTGTATGGGAATCGACAAAGCCCGGCGCGACGATGCGTCCGCTGGCATCGATTATTTCGGCGGCGTCTTCATCGACCTTGCCGATGGCCACGATCCTGCCGTCCTTGATGCCGATATCGCCTGAAAAGCCCGGGCTTCCCGAGCCATCGACAATCGTGCCGCCAATAATCTTTTTGTCGAGCATCGCCTGCGTCCTCGTTCCCATCGCTAGGCTGTGCAGCATGGCATGAAACTTGACGGCGCCCAAGCCCAGGGACCAGCCTGGCGGGAACTGAACTTTTAGGAGAGCGCCCATGACCGTCACCGTCTCACAGATTTCCGGGGAACTTGCAGACCGCGAAACCATCAAGGATTGCCTGTTCCGCTACTCGCGGGGGATCGACCGGGCCGATGAGGAGCTGCTGGCTTCAGTCTATTGGCCGGGCGCGATGGACTATCACACGGGCTTTGCCGGCACCGCTGAGGAATTCATCGCCTGGTCAATGCCGCGTCTCGCCGCGTTGGAGGACAAGGTCCACATGCTGGGCAATATCTTCATCCGCCTCAATCGCGACACGGCAAAGGCCGAAACCTACTTCTGGTCAGTGAGCGTCGCGCCGGGAGACGAGCCGCGTCAGATCCTCGCCTGCGGTCGCTATCTCGATAAATTCGAGAAGCGCGCTGACGAATGGCGCATTGCCGAACGCTTCGTGGTGCATGACTGGTTCAACGAAAATACCGATGTCGGAGACTGGTCGGTTGGGCCCTTCGGCATGGCAGGCCTGGAACGCGGCACTCAGCTTGCACAGGACAAGAGCGGCACCTGGCTTGGACTGGACTGATATCGTTCATCATTTTGGTGGCTCGGCCGGAAGCCGACCGTTGCTAAATTATCACGCCTGGGAATAATTATCACGCCTGGGAATAAATTGTGCAGTGTAACCACTTCCGCATGCTGCTTGCTTGTCTATGATGCTAGGTCGGTCTAGTCATTTAATGGTATGCAGGCAAAGAAGTGTGCGCAAAGCCTGTCGCAAGAGGGGAAATTTTGAAATGAGGATGAAGCATCTATTGCTTGGTACGGTCGCGTTTGGCCTGATGGTTCCATCGACTGCGGCCTTCGCTGCAGAGGAAGACAGCGACATCATCGTTACTGCGCGTAAGCAGCAGGAATCGATCCTCAAGGTTCCGGCGGTCATAACCGCGCTGGGCGAAGCGCAAATTGAGCGCGCCCAGATCATCACCCTCACCGATGTTGCCAAGAAGGTGACCGGGCTGCAGTTCGGTGTGGCGTCGGTCGAATCGGGCAACCTCGTTTCCATGCGCGGCTACGGCACGAACGCGCTCGATCCGGGCGTCGATGCGTCGGTCTCGCTCAACCTTGACGGCATGCAGATCACCCAGGGCATGGCCTATTCGGTCGGTTTCTTCGACATGGCGCAGATCGAGGTCTTGAAGGGCCCGCAAGCGCTGTTCTTCGGCAAGGCGAGCCCGGCTGGCGTGATCTCGGTCCGCACCAACGATCCCGGCGACGAAGTCGAGATCATCGGTCGCACTGGTTACGAGTTCGTGGCCCAGGAATGGCGTAACGAATTGATCCTGTCGGCTCCGCTCGGCGACACGCTCGGCATTCGTCTGGCTGGAGCATACTCCGATTACGGCGGTTTCTTCAGGAACACTGCTACGCCCGGTACCGCCATTGGCACCGCCCTTGGCGGCCTCTCCATGCCGAGGCGGTTCGGTGAATCCGAGAGCGTCATGTTTCGCGGCACGCTGCTGTGGAAGCCGACAAGCAATTTCAGCGCGCGCTTGAAGGTGAACTACACCCGCGACGATCAGCTCGGCGCGCAGGCAGGACAGTTGATCAACTGTCCGGAAGGCCCCGTTTCCATTTTCTTCAGCACCAACGAGGACTGCGTAGCCGACCGCAATGTCAACATCGTCGGCCTGAATCCGGTAGCCTTCCCGGGCATGGAACCGTTCAGGGGTGGTAGGCCAGCCGTGCTCACCAGGCAGAAATTCGGTACGCTGGAACTGAACTACGACGCAACGCCGTCCCTCACTATCACCTCTGTCACCGGCTACTACTCGATGAAGACCGCGGTTGACTTCAATTGCAGCTATTCGGGACAGGCCGCCTCGGGCTGCATGACAACCAAGCGGCTGAAGCGCAGGGACTTCACCCAGGAACTCCGCCTGGCTTCCGACTTCTCCGGCCCGTTCAATTTCTCGATGGGCGGCTTTTACCAGGACGGCACCATCACCAACGACCTGGCCCTGCCGGGGAATGTGGCGCTATTCGGTTCTCCTGCTTTCGCACTCCTGTTCGACGGAACGCACGATATCGACATCAAGGCGATCTCGCTGTTCGCCCAGGCCCGCTTCGACGTGACGCCCCAGTTCGAAATCGCGGCCGGTGTGCGCTGGACCGACGAGAAGCGGATGAGTTCTCCGACGGCGATCGACATATTCGGCGCCTTCCCCGGCAGCGCGGGCGCGGGCACAACCTTCACCAATTTCGCCACCGAACATCCCAGACTCAGTGCAAAGAACTGGTCTCCCGAGCTGACGCTCACCTATACGCCGACCGACGACCTAACGGTGTTCGCTTCTCTCAAACAGGCCTACAAGTCAGGATCTTACAACATCGTCCTGGCGGCCGCACCGGGCCGGCCCGATTCCTTCGGCGACGAGAAGATCCAGGGCGGCGAGATCGGCGTGAAGGCGCGCCTTGCCAACCGGCAGATCAACTTTAATATCGCTGGCTATTACTACAAGGTCAGCAACATGCAGGTCCAGGTCAACCTGCCGTTCGCTGGGATCATCCCGGTCCTGACTACGCTCAATGCGGCGTCTTCCAAGATGTACGGTATCGACGCCGATTTCACTTACCGTCCGGACTCGGTCGACGGCCTGGAGATCTTTGGCGCGGTCAACTATAATCGCGCCCGGTTCTCCAGCTTCAACGCTCCCTGCAACGGCGGTCAGACCTTTGCCGCTGGCTGTAACCTCAATCCGGTGCCGGTGACCGATGCCTTCCCGGCCTTTACCGATCCGGCGATGTTCGGCGGGGCTCCGTTCCGCTATACTGACCGCGACCTTTCGGGCACGCGCCTAGCAAGAGCGCCGGACTGGTCGGGCAACATCGGCATCCACTACGAGACACCTGTCGGCAATGGCATGGTCTTCGGGATCGGCGGCGACGCGCAGTTCTCGTCGAAATATCTTGCCCTGCTCGGCACGGATGACCAGACGGACCATTTCCAGAAGTCCTATGCCAAGCTCAACTTCAACTTCAGCATCAAGGACGAGAACGACGCTTGGGAAGTGGCCTTCATCGGCAACAACCTGACCAACAAGATGACGCTGAGCAATGTCAACAAGGCGAATTATGCCGGCGGCGTGGTCTTGCCCGGCTTGATCGTCGGCGGTCCGGCGCTTGGTCCGGCTGGCCAGGCAGAGACTGCCGGCGTCATCGACCGCGGTCGGGAACTGTGGATCAGGCTGACGCTGCGGCCGATGAATTTCGGGAACAACGCCCCGCCACCGCCGCCACCTCCGGCACCGCCTCCGCCGCCTCCACCGCCGCCGCCTCCGCCGCCTCCGGTAGCGGTCGCGACCTGCAACAAGGGCCCTTACATCGTCTTCTTTGAGTGGGATCAGTCCGATATCACTCCTGAAGCCGCCATGGTCCTCGACAGCGCGGTCGGAGCATATGCCAATTGCAGCAATGTGCCGATCATGCTTGCAGGCCATGCCGAC
>JAQWKP010000240.1 GCA_029247785.1 Novosphingobium sp. | reverse complement strand
CTATGTTTATTCGACTGGCATCATGATCAAGCCGCTCGAGGAAGAGTTCGGCTGGACGCGTGCCCAAATCTCTTCTGGCCCCACCATTGTTGCAGTGATCGGATGCCTTGCTGCGCCATTCATGGGGATGGCGATCGACCGGTTCGGGGCGCGGCGGATCGCAATTCCCGGCGTCATCTGTCTGTGCGGTTCGATAGCCCTGCTGTCGCAGGCCAATGCCAGCATCTGGACATGGTGGGCCTTGTGGTTCCTGGTGGCGCTGTCGCACCCGTTTATCAAACCGACCGTGTGGGTCGCAGCGGTTTCGAGCGTGTTTACGACCGGTCGCGGCATGGCTCTGGCGGTCGCCCTGTGCGGGACTGGCCTTGGTTCAGCCGCTGTCCCAATCCTGGCGAACACGCTGATCGATAACTATGGCTGGCGAATGGCCTATGTCGGGCTGGGCGCGATCTGGCTGGCCGTCGTTTTTCCGATCGTCCTGTTTGGGTTTTTCAGCGCGCGGGACAAACAGAGGATCAGTGACCAGACGGCGCAAACTGCCGCGGCCCCGGTTGTCCTGACCGGACTGAATGGGGGCGAGTCCTTGCAGTCGCTCAAATTCGTGAAAATTGCGATCGCGGCCTCGGTGATCGCCATGTGCAGCGTGGCCATGACGGTAAACCTCGTGCCGATCTTGTCAGAGGCAGGCATCGACCGCACAACTGGCGCGGCAATCGCTGGGGTTTCGGGAGTCTCAGGGATCTTCGGCAAGCTGCTGGGCGGCTTTCTCCTCGATCGCCTGAACGCGGGCAGGGTGGTAGGAATTGCCACATGTCTGCCCGCAATTTCCGGTCTTCTTCTGATCTTCTTTCCCGGGTCAATCCTTGCCGCAATAACTGCTGTGGCCGTGCTGGGTTTTGCGCTCGGTGTTGAAATTGACGGCGTTGGCTACCTGACGAGCCGCCATTTCGGCCTGCTCAACTTTGGCCTGGTATTCGGAACTATCGTGGGAATGCTTGCCCTGACGAGCGGCATTGGCCCGGTGCTCGCGAACCACGCCTATGATGTGACAGGGTCCTATCTGCCGCTGTTGTGGTCTGTTGTCCCGCTTTCGCTCATGGCGGGAGTCTTGTTCACTATTCTTGGACCCTATCCCCGATTTCCGAGCGTAGCGTCTGAGGATGCCGCATAGGCGTGAGATCTGGGCAATCCAGTCGCCATGAGTACTTGATGCACAGCTTGCCTGCTTAATGCCACTCCTCTATTGCATTAAATTATCTGGCAATGTGAGTGGACCGATTTGAGCGAGGCTATCGCCATTGTGGGTAATGCCAGGGCGAGTTGAACTGAGCGGTCTCCGGAGAGCCGGAGACGATCAAACTTTCAGGAGTAGGGCATGTTTGACACAATCATTCGCGGCGGCACCGTTGTCGATGGACGCGGTGATTCGCCCTATGCCGCTGACATCGGCATCACAGATGGACAGATTGTCCAAATCGGGGAAATTGCGGGCACCGCTCGTGATACGATTGACGCGCAGGGCACGCTCGTCACGCCGGGCTTCATTGACATCCACACGCATTATGACGGCCAGTTCCTGTGGGACGACATGATCGATCCCAGCTTCTCCCACGGCGTAACCACTGCGATTGCGGGCAATTGCGGCGTCGGCTTTGCCCCGGTCCTGCCCGAACATCGTCAGAAGCTAATTGAGCTGATGGAGGGTGTTGAGGACATTCCCGGCATCACTCTGACCGAAGGCCTCGATTGGCAGTGGCGCAGTTTTCCTGACTATCTCGATCGGCTGGCCGCGCGCAACTACACGATGGATATTGCGGTCCACATGACCCACGCACCGCTGCGGGTCTTTGTGATGGGCGAACGCGCTTTCCGGCAGGAAGAAGCGACCGCTGAGGACATCGCCGCGATGTGCGATCTGACGCGCGAGGCGATGGACGCGGGCGCGATCGGCTTTTCTGCAGCGCGGTTTGTTGAGCATCGCTCCAGCACGGGCGCTACGGTTCCCGGCACTTTCGCCGCAGAGGACGAAATGGTCGCGCTGGCCAAGACCATGGGCGAGGGCGGCCGCGGCGTGTTCCAGATCATACCAGCGGGCTCAGTCGGCGGGGTCGTCGGTGATGATATCGGATCCGAGGGGAGACTTGCCGAACTTCATCTGATGGAAAAGCTGGCGCAGGTATCGGGACGTCCGCTCACCTATACGCTGACGCAATATTCCACCGACCCGGGCAATTTCGACTTGATGCTTGAGGCCAGCACGCGCGCGTATGATGGCGGCTTGCTGATCTATCCGCAGGTCGCCGCTCGCGGCATCGGCCTGGTGTCGACACTGGATAGCTATCACGTCTTCCTGATGAAGCCGTCTTACAAGTCCATCGCACATCTTCCGCTGGCTGAGCGTGTTGAGGCAATGCGCGATCCGGAGAGACGCCAGGCGATATTGAGCGAAGCGGATGTCGAGGATGAATTCGCCGATCAGCCTTCCGTGATTGGCATGTTGCGGCGGATGCCGATCAATCTGCCGGCGAGCTATGTGCTCGAAACGCCGACCGACTATGAGCCGGGGCCTGAACGCCTGGTGGCTGCGCTCGCCACTGCGCAAGGTAAGACACCGCTTGAGTTTATCTACGATCATTACACCCAGGGCGACGGGCACGATTTCAATCTGCACTTCGGCCTCAATTACGAGCATGCCTCGCTCGATTTTCTCCAGCCACTGTTTGATATGCCCAACGTCCTGACTGGGCTTGGCGATGGCGGGGCTCATGTCAAAATGGTCATGGACGCTGCGATACCGACGTTTCAACTCGCGTTCTGGGCGCGCACGCGTTCACGCGGACCCAAGGTGCCGATCGAGAAGGTGGTCAACAAGCTTACCGGCGCACCTGCAGCCGTTTACGGCCTGAATGACCGCGGCACGATCGCGGTAGGCAAGCGGGCTGATATCAACGTTATTAACCTGGATCAGCTTAGCTTGCGGCAGCCAAAGGTGCAGCACGACCTGCCCAGTGGCGGCGCGCGGATCGTCCAGGGATCGCAAGGCTACGTGGCGACGCTGGTCGCAGGCGTGCAAACACGGTCGAACGATCTCGAAACCGGGGCGCGACCTGGGCGGCTTGTGCGAGCTGGGGCGCCCGGGAAGGGCGATGGCCTCGACCCGGTTTCTTCAGAGGCAGCGGTGACCTCGGCCTGATATTTGCCCGAATGTGGCTGTCGCTCGCCAATGCGCGCGCTAAGCAGGTTGGATTTCGTCGGAAGCTGACGGTTCCTGCGTCACGATCAAGCCGGGAAGATGATCCCCGGAGCGCCATTCCTCCATCAGGTCGAGAAAGGCGAACCAACCGGGGCCGTAAGTTTCGCCGAGATACCAGCGAACCGTCTCTTCTCCCTCATTGTTGTAATAGCCCGGCGTGCAGCTTTTTACCGCTTCGGTCAGGTCGATGGCCGTCGCGCGAATATCCCTGACCCATGCGTCTTGCGCTTCCTCGGTGGCTTCGATGCATACAGCTCCCCTGTCGCGGGCCTGCTTGATCAGATAGGCGATATGTTCGGCCTGCTGACCAAGGATCGTGGGCAGCGAGATGTTCAGCCCGCCCTGTATCAGCCCGGAAAAGAACATGTTCGGAAAGCCATGCGCCGTATTGCCGTGAAGGGTCCGGTAGCCGTCAGCCCAGTGATCATAGAGTGACAGGCCGTTTCGCCCTTCGATGGTCTTGATGCCCATGCGGCGCGACAATTCGCTCGTAATCTCGTAGCCGCTGGCGAGGATCAGGCAGTCGACTTCATATTCCTGCCCGCGAACCATGAAACCCTTTTCGGTAATCTGCTCGAGGCCGCGCGTCTGTGAAACGTCGATCAGCTCGACATTGGGCCGATTGAACGTGGGATAATACTCGTCATTCGACGTCGGGCGTTTGCAGATCATGCTGTACCACGGCATCAGTGCCTCTGCGGTTTCCCTATCCTCGACGATCTCAGCAACGCGGCGGCGCAACCGGTCCATCACCTGGACATCCATTATCTCACGGCGCTCGAAAAACTCTTCGAATGTCAGCTCAGGCCAATCCTCCTCATCGAATTGGGCGGCCAGATTGCGGTTGATCTCGGTCCAGATGTCGCACACCTGGTCGACCTCACCGCGCTCAAATCCGAACTGCGCGAAATGGTGGTAATTGTCCCGTCGCCTCGTAGTCCAGCCCGGCTCCAGTGATTTGACCCAGTCGGGATCCGAAGGCTGATTGTTGCGAACATCCACACTCGATGGTGTCCGCTGGATGACATAAACTTGCCTGGCATATTCGCCGAGATAGGGAACGGCCTGGATCGAACTGGCGCCAGTGCCCAGGATCGCCACGCGCTTGTCTGCCAGCTTCGGAAGCTCATGGGTCTTCGGATCGCCCCCGGTATAGTCATAGTCCCAGCGCGAGGTGTGAAACACTTTTCCCTTGAAGCTGTCTATTCCCGGCACTCCGGGAAGCTTTGGCGTGTTTGACGGGCCGCCGCACATCACGACGAAGCGCGCGTGAATATCGTCACCGCGGTTCGTCTCGATGCGCCAGCGATTGATCACCTCGTCCCACTGAAGGGATGTGATCTGAGTGTGGAAGAGTGCATTTTCATAGAGCCCGAACTGGTTTGCAATTCGTTGGAAGTGCTCCCGAATTTCCCATCCGTCGGCAAACTTCTTGGAAGGAATGTAGTCCGTCTCTTCCAGCAGGCGCATATAGGCATAGGACTCGTTGTCGCACTGGAGGCCGGGATACCGGTTCCAATACCAACAACCGCCGAAGTCGCCGGCCAGGTCGATGGTGCGAAAGCCGTTCACGCCCGCCTGTTTCAGATGATAGGCGGCCTGAATGCCTGCCCAGCCGGCACCAAGGATGGCGATCTCCAGATCCTCAGAAATCGGCTCCCGCTCGATTAGTGGCATATGTGGATCGGCCTCGTAGAAGTCGTCAATCAGCGTATCTGCCCTTGCATATTGGTCCTGCCCTTCCGGACGCAGACGCCTGTCACGCTCGATCTGATACCGCTCGAGAATTGCCGGAATGTCCAGCTGGTCAGGCGGGAGTATTGGGGTCGCTTTGCAGGTCAAATTTGTTCTCCCGCCCAGTGAAGGGCACGTTGCGAAATGCTGAAAGGTCATGCCAGGTAGTGGAGCCTTACCATTCTCTAAGCCTGACCGCTTGCGCTCTATCACGAAGGCAGTGTCCTAGAAGCCATGAGACTGGCCAGCACAGCCGCGCTGATAAGGCCTGACAACGCCTAGCTCCTGGGATAGTCAGGCTTTCAGTTTTTCATTCAGGATTGAGAGCTCATGGATCTGAATCTCGCAGGACGTCGCGCCCTTGTTACCGGCAGCAGTAGCGGGATCGGCGAAGCGACTGTGCGGATGCTGGCGGAGGAAGGCGCGATCGTCGTCGTCCAGGGTCGCAATCGCGAGCGAGCGGAGAAGATTGCAGAGGAAATTGGCGCTGCCGGCGTCGCTATTGGTGATGTTTCGAGCGATGAGGTCGCCGATTCGGTGTGCGCCGAAGCCACGGCGGCGCTGGGTGGCAATATCGAAATCCTTATGAACAATGCGGGCGGCAGCCCCACGGGCAATTCGTCGGTGCCTCCCGCTGAAATCAGTGCTGCGGATTTCGCCAGGAATTATCATACCAATGCGCTGGCGGCGGTTCGGCTGTGCAAGCTGTGCATTCCGGACATGGTTGCCAATAAATTCGGGCGGATCATCAATGTGTCCAGCGCGGTCGGCATGCAGCCCAACAATATGGGGGCCGATTATTCCGGCGCCAAAGCCGCGCTCAACAATTACACTGTCAGCCTGGCGGGCTCGCTCAAAGGGGTCGGTATTACAGTCAACACGCTGACTCCCGGGATCGTGATGGTCGAGGGGCTACTGCGGTATGGCAGCAAGCGTTATGACAAGCCCGACTTGACCTTTGACGAGCTTAGCGAGCGGTTTGTTGACGAAGGGATTTTCGACATGCCGCCGGTCGGTCGGCTCGGCGTGCCCCAGGATCTGGCCATGGTTGCCTGCATGCTGGCCAGTCCGCTATCGGGTTACATCACCGGCGCGAATTACCGGGTCGATGGTGGCCAGACTCGCGGCCTCAATTAGCGCGTATCAAACCGGCGCGACCGAGACTTCCAGCCCCGAATAAAGCACCATGCCAGTGAGCGAGTCGACGTCTTGCGTCCCGGTCAGGCGATTGACGTTCAATTCGTCAGACCAGCCGTGCGGCACGTTGATACAGCCAGGCCTGAGCGTGTCGTCGATCTTGGCGACGCGCCTTACCGTTCCGTTGACGCTGCGCACCTCCACCAAGGCACCCTCTCCGATGTTGGCTGCTCGGGCGTCTTGCGAATGCATGATGACCGAGGGCTCGTCGCGCAGCTCGAGCAATTTTGAATTCTCGTGATACTTCTGGCGGCGCGGGATAAGAATGAGCGGCTGCGGGTTTTGTGCATTTTCCCTCGCTTCCAGCTCGCTGAGTTGCTCTGCCAGCGGCCAGGGGCACAAGCGCCAGCCTCCGATCTTCTCGTCGACATGGCGCTGGGCCCAGCCGAACTCATGCGGCTCCAAGATCAGTCGTTTTGACTGGAGCTCGGCGAATTCGATGTCCGAGCCGGAAAGCATGTATTCGAGCAAGTCATCGTCGGTGGCGGTGTCGATATCGAGCCCGGGGAAGAACTCGATGCCCATGCGTTTGCCGAGCTGGCCGACGATCCACCAATAGGCCTTGCGCTGCCCGAGCGGCTCCACCACAGCAGGCGTATATTGTGCCACCATCAGCGGGAAGGCGCTGTCGGTTACGAAGGTCATGTCCGAGCGTTCGAGCTGGTCCTTGCAGGGTAGGATATGAGTGGCAATATCTGTGGTTCGGGTGTGCCGGACATCGAACACCGCATGGACATCGAGCCGCTGTAGGGATTCGTAGGTGAGCGCCGTATCAGGCATGCAGACCTCGAGATTTCCGCCGAAATTCATCATCGCCCGCAGATTGCCTGCAGCGATTTCGTCGGGGATCGCGCAGCATGGAAAATCGCCGCCAGTGCCTCGTAATTCAGGGCGGCTTTCCGGTCCGGGGCGGTTCCAGCCTGCCTCGGGGGCCGCCGGAAGATCCTTCTTGTCTTTGCGATTGATAAGGCCGGGATTGACCCATGATCCGCCTTCCCGGTCAAGCGAGCCGGTGACGATCATCAAGGCGAGGCACATCCATTGAGTGACGTTACCGGCACGCTGCATCGTCACGCCATTGCCGGTATCGACGGAGAGTCGGCCAGCCTTGCGAACCGCTGCCAACAGATCGAGCAGTTCCTGCTGCTCAACGCCACAAACCGCGCTCGCATATTCCAGAGAAAAGCGCTCGATCGCCGCTTTCAGCTTCTCGGCGCCTTGGGCATGGCGCTCGATATAGTCGGTATCGGCGCCGTCCTCGAGCAATTCTCGGATGAGAAACCCTAGGATCGCATAATCAGTCCCGGGCCGCGGTGCGATATGTCCATCCGCCCGTTGCGCCGTTTCGGTCTTTCTTGGATCGATCACCCATATTTTCGTCCCGCGCCCGCGCATGTCACGCAAGGCTGCGGTGGGGGCATGCATTTGCAAGGTGCGGGCATGAGAGATTACCGGGTTGGTGCCGACGAACAGGACCATCCTGCTGCGCTCAAGATCAGCCCTTGGCTCGAGGCCGGTGATGCTGGTCACAAGCTCGCCAGCAAGGGCCTTGGCAACGCTGTCGATGGTGACGTCGCTGTAAGCGGAAGGCGTGCCGATTTCCCGCAGGAACGACAGCAGGCTGAAAAACCCGGCCGCATCGAGAAAGCCGCCACCGCCTATGAAAGTGCCGACCCCCGCCGGACCGGTTTCGCCGATGATGCCTGTCAGCTTGGCGGCCAGATCGTCGAGAACATGATCCCATGTCGTTTCGCGCAATGCGCCATTCTCGCGGATCATCGGCACTTCAAGGCGATCGGCGCGATGATGGTCTTGCGGCAGCGCGCGGCCCTTGGGGCAGGTGTATCCGCGCGAAACCGGATGATCCCTGTCGGCGCGAACCTTGAGGACCTGCTGCCCTTCAAGCTCCGCGATAATCCCGCAGCTCGATCCGCAAATCCGGCAAAACGACTTCTCTTCTGTAGTCGTCGTATCGATAGTCGCCATCACAGGCCTTCCCTTCTGTCGGAGCAGATTGATATGAGATCGGCGGCGGGCCGCACCATCCTTGGATTCCCTCGGGCATATCCCTTTTCATCTGTCTCGGACAGTGACACAGTTGCAGTGCATTTCAAACACGGAGAGGGAGCTCGTGATGCAGGGCCATGGTGTCGCGATAGCCGGGATTGGCTGTGCTACCCGGCAGGGGCAACCCGGATGGCGCGCCGAAGACTATGCGCTTGCCGCTGCTCGTGAGGCGCTGGCTGACGCCGCGATTGGCAAGGATGCGATCGACGGGCTGATCACCTGCAAGGCATTGAGCGGAGCTGGCGGCGATATTGTGATGGGTCGGCTGCTCGGGCTCAACCCGTCCTATTCCGCAACTCTCGACTATGGGACCTGTAACTTCTCGATCCATCTTGCTGCGATGGTGATCGCAGCCGGGCTCGCTGAAACGGTGCTCCTGACCTACGGCACCGACCAGGGCAGCAATGGCGGAGATTTCGCCCGCTATGGCAATCACGAAATCCATCACGGCATGGTTGATCCGATCGGTACAATGGCGGCGATGATGTTCCGGCGCTACCAGCACCTCTATGGAGCGAGTGAGGCCGATCTGGGCGCTGTCGTCGTGGCGCAGCGCAAATGGGCATCGCTCAACCCGGATGCTGTGCACCGCGATCCCATAACGATCGACGACTATCTTGAGGAACCGCATTATATCGCGCCGGTTCGGCGCAGCGATATTGCCGGATTCCACGATGGCGGCGCGGCCATGGTAATTACCTCGGTCGAGCGCGCCAGGGATATGCCGCATGTGCTGGTTCGCCTAGCCGGTAAGGCGCAGACCGCCCAGCTCAGGAATGTGCAGAATGAGGACAATCTTGAACGCCGCTGGATGCGCGGTGTGGCAGACCGGGCGTTAGCCGGCGCAGGCGTCTTACATAAGGATATAGACCTGTTGATGGTCCAGGACCCGGCGAGCGTGTGGGTGCTGCAGATGATCGAAGCTCTGGGATTCGCCGATCCCGGCGGCGGTGGCGCAATGATCGCTGCTGGGGAGACTGCTCTGGGCGGACGGCTGCCGCTCAACACCTCAGGAGGGCACCTTTCGGAACGGTATATGTGGGGCTGGTTCCATATCGTCGAGATCATCCGCCAATTGCGCGGCGCTTGCGGCCCACGGCAGGTCAATGGCGCACGTCTTGCCATGCACGCTTCGACGATGGTGGCCCAGAAGGGCAGCGCCTCGGTTTTCGAGGCTATGGCATGACTGATATCCCGCTTCCAAATATTAGTGACCCGCTGACCGCGCCGCACTGGGAGGCTGCGCGAGAGGGTCGGATGGCGATGCAGACTTGCAGCCAGTGTGACTATGTTCGCTGGCCGGCTGCAATCGCCTGCCCCGAATGCCTCAATGAGGGCGGCGTTTGGACACCGCTTTCCGGGCGCGGCACAATCTGGAGCCTCGCTGTCTATGAGCAGGCGCTTCATCCCGCATTCGAGAAATGGTGCCCCTATTCTGTTGCGCTGGTCCGGTTGGAGGAAGGGCCGATGATCTACGCTAGGATGCTCGATCCGCCCAGTGTGCTGGCCTGCGAGCAAGCTGTGGAAGCGGTGTTCGAGGAGATTACCGAGGAATTTACCGTCGTGACTTTCCGGGTAGTCAGCGATGCGACTTGACCTCGACAATCTGGCCGACCTAGCCCGCGACGACCGACAGCTTGGGCTTGCATTGGGGAGTTTGACGGCGCGGGTGCGGATGGGGCCGGATCAGGCGCCGGTGGATTTCGAGATTGCTGACGGGGCGGTCGCTTCTGTGAAACCAGCAGCTGGCGAGGCCGATCTCGTGATCTCTGGGTCCGACAGTTTCTGGACAGATACGCTCGCGGCGCAGCCCGCCTATGAAGCAAGTTCGCTGACGTCTGGCGGGGCTTCCTTTGCAGGTGACATTCCTCGGACTATTGCGCCCCACTATTCAGCCTGGGAAAGGTTGCTGCAGCTCATGCGCTTTTGCGCCTGCGGGTTGCCGCCCATGCCAAAGTCCGTGCCGGATCGCCGGGAAACCGACGACGCGATTGGTCGCTACGCCTACGTCAGTGCTAGAGGGAAAGAGGCGCGAATCTACTACGAGGTCGCGGGTCAGGGCGATGTCCCGCTGCTGCTGCACGCCACCGCAGGGGCAGATTCCCGGCAATTTCGGCACATGTTGAGCTATCCGCCGCTGCGGGCCCGCTTCCGCATGATTGCCTATGATCTTCCGGGCCACGGCAAGTCGCTCCCAGTGCTGGGCGAGCCCTGGTGGGAAGCACAGTACCGTCCCGGCCGTGAGGAGTTGATGGACTGGGCCGTGGGGCTGGTTGAGGCTCTGGGACTCGACCAGCCGGTATTTCTTGGCTGTTCGGTTGGCGGCCAACTCGCGATAGATCTTGCGGCATGGCGGGCCGAACACTTCAGGGCATTCGTCTCGTTGAACGGCTGGTCGAGCGCTTCGCCCGGAATGCGCGCGTTCGACAATGCGCCATTCCGCGACCCCGCGATCGCGAGTGACTATTTCGCGGGGCGCGTATTGGCAACAACCTCGCCACTCGCGCCCGAGGCGCGGCGCCATGAAACGGCCTTCGTATATCGCTCCAATGCGCCGGGCATTTATGCTGGTGACAACGACTATTTCATGAATGCGCATGACCTTGCCGAGGATGGCTGGAGGATCGATACCTCCCGTACGCCACTGTTCGCGCTTGCCGGCGAATATGACCGCAGCTCGCTTTCACCCAAGAACGGCGCGCCCGCGATACCGCGACATGTGAAGGGTGCAGTCTATAGAACGCTTCAGGGTCTCGGCCATTTCGCGCCTTCCGATGATCCAGAAGCCTTCTGCAAGGCGATAACGCCGATTCTCGACGAGGTGTCGGCGGCTTGTCGGGCGAGAGCAGGGGAATGAATCGGGCTGCGTCCACTGGCTCATTTGACATACATGCTGCCGATCACATGGACCGCTGGCCGGAGCAGGTCGATGCCATGCGGCAAGGAGGCCCGGTCGGCTGGACTGATGCCAATGATGGCTACTGGGTTGTCATGGGCTATGACGAGGCCAGCGAGGCAGCGAAGAACTGGGAAGTCTTTTCAGCTCGGCATGATCCCGATGGCAAGGATCCGAGGGCGCGCGGGATAGGCATTCCGCCCTATGCCTTTCCGCTGATCCTTTCCGAGTCCGATCCGCCGCGCCAGACCAAATTGCGTCTGCTCGAAATTCCTTTCTTCCAGCCGTCGAAGATCAGGGCGCAGCTTGCGATCGTGCAAGGGCACGTCGACCGTTGCTTTGAAGAGATGATCGGCAAAGATGAAGTCGATCTTTTCTGTGACTTTGCAATGCCTGTTGTGGCGCTGACAACCATGGCGATCGTCGG
>JAQWKP010000364.1 GCA_029247785.1 Novosphingobium sp. | reverse complement strand
CCCAAGTGTATCCTGTCGGGTGGTTGGGCAGGGGGAGCGGGCCGGTGATGCTAGCTGGTCACGGATGTGACCGGCGCACCCGACAAGGACTCTTCCGACTGGTCAGGGGAATTTGCATGTTCGGACGCATAAAGCCGCTCGATGCCATTCTGGCGACGGCCGAGAAGAAATCGCTGCATCGTTCATTGGGTGGCTTCCAGCTGATGCTGTTCGGGATCGGTTGCATTATCGGCACCGGAATATTCGTGCTGACTTCGGCGGGCGCGCAAAAGGCCGGGCCGGGGCTGATGCTGGCCTTTGCCATAGCTGGCGGCGTCTGCATCGTTGCTGCGCTTTGCTATGCTGAGATCGCGGCGATGATCCCGGTGGCGGGCAGCGCCTATACTTACAGCTATGCGACCATGGGCGAGTTTCTTGCTTGGACCGTCGGCTGGGCGTTGATCATGCAATATGCGATTGCTGCCAGCGCGGTTTCGGTCGGGTGGTCGGGCTATTTCTCCGGCACGATCCTGCATGAATTTCTGGGCATAGAGCTGCCCGCCTGGCTGGCCGCAGGGCCGCTTGTACTGGGCGGGGCGCAAGGCGGGTTGATCAACCTGCCGGCGCTGGTGATCGCCCTGCTTGTGACCGGCCTGCTGATTATCGGCACCAGCGAAAGCGCGAAGGTCAATACCGTGCTGGTGGCGATCAAGGTGATTGCGCTCACCGCCTTCATCGCCCTGACCTTGCCGCAGGCCGATGCCGCCAGATTCAATCCGTTCCTGCCGGCCGGTGTGTTCGGCGGTTTTGGCACCGGAGTTGGCGCGGTGGGCGCGGCGGCAACGATGTTTTTTGCCTATGTCGGGTTTGACGCGGTCTCCACTGCTGCTGAAGAGACCAAAAACCCGCAGCGCAATGTCCCGATCGGCCTGATCGGATCGCTATTGTTCTGCACAGTGTTTTACATCCTGGTTGCGGCGGGTGCGATCGGTGCGCTTGGTGGTCAGCCGATCATGGGGCCCAATGGCGTTCCCTTTCCTGCCGGGTCTGAAGAGCTGGCGCGGCAATGCGCTTCGCTGGCTCATGCCGATGCGCTGGTCTGCTCGGACGAGCCTTTGGCGCATGTGCTGCGGCAGATCGGCTTTTCGGGTGTCGGCAATATGCTGGGTATCGCTGCCTTTCTGGCATTGCCTTCGGTGATCCTGGTGCTGCTTTTCGCGCAGACGCGCATATTCTTCGTGATGAGCCGCGATGGTCTGCTGCCCGAAGTGCTGAGCAGCGTGCATCCCAAATACAGGACGCCGCATGTCGTCACGGCGATCACCGGCGTAGCGGTTGCGGTTGGCGCGGCGTTCTTTCCGGTCGGCCAGCTCGCCGATATCTCCAATGCCGGAACGCTTTATGCCTTTTTGATGGTGGCGGTGGCAGTGATGCTGTTGCGGCGTTCAGATCCATTGCGACGACGCCATTTCCGCGTGCCCGCGCTGTGGCTGGTCGGGCCGCTGACGATTCTCGGCTGCCTTGTGCTGTTCTTCACTTTGCCGTTTTGGGCGATGGCGTTCCTGCCGATCTGGATGGCCATCGGTATCGCGGTCTATTTTGCCTATGGCCGCAGCCACAGCCATGTCGGGCTTGGCCGGGTTGAGGTGCATGAGCCTGAATATGCCGATCTTGAGCCAGATATTCCGGGGATCGAGGATCGTGGTCGGCCGTGAGAGGGTGCGGGCTGGTGCTGCAAGCCTGTCGCGGATGCGACTGGCGCATCCGACAAGGACTCTACCAAACAAGCCCATTGCGAATCACTTCGAATAAGAACATAACTAGAACATAATCTATTCGAGATGTGATTCGATGAGTGTGGAACTGCCGACATTCGAAGCCTTCAACGCTGCCCGCGCGGCGGGGTGGAAGCCCGGCGTGGCGAGCGACGAGACGCCGCATGGCGAGGTGTTTGCCTCGGGCCATGAAGCAGCAGGCGCAGCGCTGGCGCTGGCTCTCGCGCTCGATCGGATACGCGCGACCAAGCCCGATCCGCTGGCCGATAGCCCTGATGAACGTGCCTGGCTCTGGGTTCAGGACCGAGAGGCGCTGAGGCGCACCGGGCGGCCCTATCGTCCGGGCCTGCCGCGCGCGCTGGGTCATCGGCTGGTCCATGTCGTGGCGAGAACGCCCGAGGACGCGTTGTTCGCGCTCGAAGAGGGGCTGCGCTGCCGCGATCTCGCTTTTGTTATTGCTGAGATTACCGGCAATCCCCGGGCGCTGTCCTTTACCGCCTCACGCCGGCTCAGCCTTGCAGCAGAGCAACATGGCGTGCCGTTGTGGCTGGTGCGGCTCGATGCCGCGCGTGAGCTTTCCTCGGCGCGGATGCGCTGGCAGGCCCGCGCGGCGCCATCGCCTCGTCCGCGCTGGAATGCGCAGGCACCGGGCGCGGCCAGTTGGCAGGCCGAACTGTTCCGCGCCCGCCGTCATCCCCCCGGAGAATGGATATTGCGCGAT
>JAQWKP010000363.1 GCA_029247785.1 Novosphingobium sp. | reverse complement strand
GGCATTTCGATCATTGCTACAATGACGAGCTCAATTATGCCGGGGTGCTGCGTTCGCTGGTGGCTGTGCCTGAGGGCGGGTTGACCGGCTTTGCCGATGGCATCGCCATGTATCAGGCGCTGCCGCGCGATCTGCGCGATGCGATCGAGCAATACAATGTCGTCTATATGTTGGATGTCCGCCGCTCGAAAATGCGCTTTGGCCGGCCAGAGCAGTTCAGGGATTTCGGCGACAGCGATTATATTCTCGGTAATGTTCGCGAGGGGCTGACGTTTCCGCGCGCGATCCATCCCGCCGTATGGACCAGGCCAACCGGCGAAAAGGTCCTGCATGTCTCGCCATGGATGGGCTTTGGTCTTGAGGGCAATGAGACGCCTGAAGGCGATGCGCTGCTCGAAGAGGTCTGCCAGGCAATGATCGCCCATGCTGAGCCCTATTGGCATAGCTGGCAGCCGGACCACATGGTGATCTGGGACAATCTGCGCATGCTTCACGCGGTCAGCGGCCATACTCCCGGATTTGAGCGCCACATGCAGCGCACCACGATCCGGGGCGATTATGGCCATGGCTATTTTGAGGACGGCAAGAAAATCGGAGAAGTGCAGCGCGAATTCGTCGCCTGAGAGCGACGCGGCTGCAAGGAGAGGAGAGAATTGAAATGCCCATGATTGACGTCAACGGGGTTGGTATTGCCTATGAGATCATCGGCAATGGCAGCAGAAATGCGATCATCACGCCGGGCGGGCGCTTTCCCAAGGAAACGCCGGGCGTGCGCGACCTTGCCGAAAACCTGGCCGCACAGGATTACAAGGTGGTGATCTGGGACCGCCCCAATTGCGGCGAATCCGACATCTGCTTTACCGGCGAGACCGAATCGATCCTCAATGCCGATACGCTTGTAGGCCTGCTCAAGGCGCTCGATATGGCGCCCGCGCTGGTGATCGGCGGTTCGGCTGGCAGCCGCGTGTCGCTGATCGCCGCGCATCGCCATCCCGATGCCGTGCGCAAGCTCGCCGTGGTGTGGATCACCGGCGATGCAATCGGGCTATCCGGTCTGGTCGGCGTCTATTGCGGCGGCATCTATGCAGCGGCCAAGGTCGGCGGCATGGCTGCTGTGGCTGAGGACCCGGGGCTGGCCGAAGCCATTGAGCGAAATCCTGGAAACCGCGACCGCGTGTTGGGTCAGGACGTCGATAAATTCTGCGAAACGATGCAGATCTGGGGGAGATCATACCTCCCGGAAGATGGCTCTCCGGTTCCGGGGCTCAGGCCCAAGGACTATGGCGATTACAAGATGCCAGTGCTGATCTTCCGCAGTGGCGAATCCGATCCGCACCACCCGCGCTATACCACCGAACAGGTCCATGCGCTGATCCCCGGCTCGCAAATGGTTGAGCCGCCTTGGGGTGACCGTGAATGGATCGACCGCATGCTGGACCCGGAAAAAGGTCTGTTCCTCAGCTGGGGCCAGCTCGCGCCGCAGCTCGTCGAATTCGATTCCGGGCCCGATTGACCGGGATGGCGCGTTTCATATTCGTGTCGGGAGCATTCCACAGCGCATGGTGCTGGGAACTGGTCATCCCCTTGCTCGAAGCCAGGGGACACCGCGCCGAGGCGATCGACCTTCCCGGCATGGGCGCAGACCGCACGCCCTTTGCCGAGACCTCATTCGCCGATTGGGCGCAAAGCGTCGTGACGGCGGCGGAGTCTGACCTGGAAAAGCCGATCCTGGTCGGGCATAGCCGCGGCGGGGTGGTGATCAGCCAGGCGGCAGAACTGGCGCCTGACAAGCTGCGGATGAACGTCTATCTCGCGGCGCTGCTGGTCGGTGACGGCAAGACCGCGCTCGACCCGCAGGAGCGCCAGGGTATCGATATCAGCCAGATGGCGCAGCCGAACACCCCGGACGGCCTTGCTATGTTTGCAACGCCGGAACTGACCGCCGTGGCCTATGAGAATTCCAGCGCCGAATTACTCGCCCGCGCGCATTCCCATGTCACGCCGGAGCCGGCTTTCGCGCTGACCACGCCGCTGTCGTTGAGCGCGGAACGCTATGGCAGCGTGAAGCGCGCCTATCTCGAGTGTCTTCAGGACAAGGTTGTGCCGCTTGACGTACAACGGTCGATGCAGGCGCTTGAGCCATGCCAATTAGTGCGCAGTATCGATACCGACCACTGCCCGAATTATTCCGCTCCCGAGCTTGTAACCGAGGCGCTGGACGACATTGCCGGGGCTGCCTGAGGAAACGCATCGATGGGCGAAGAGACTGGCAATTTCGCGGAGATCCACCGCAAGTATCGCGAAGAGCGCGACAATCGGCTGCAGGTTGAAGGTCGCGCGGCCTATGTCCTGCCCGAGGGCGAACTCGCCGACAAATATGACAATGACCCCTGGGCAGAGACGGATGGTGCGCGCGATCCGGTCAGCCGCGACATTGAGGTGCTGATCGTGGGCGGCGGTATCGGCGGGCTGCTTGCGGGCGGTAATGTCCGCCAGCACGGCGTTCCGGCAGACGAAGTATGCATCATTGAGCGCGGCGCGGATTTCGGCGGCACCTGGTACTGGAACCGCTATCCCGGCCTGTCTTGCGATACCGAAAGCCATTGCTACCTGCCGTTGCTCGAAGAGACCGGCTATGTCCCCAAGGAGAAATATTCCCACGGGCCGGAGCTGTTCGAACATTGCCAGCGCGTCGGACGGCACTTCGGGCTGTATGAAAGGGCGCTGTTCCAGACCCGCATAATTTCCGCCGAATGGGACGAGGAGGCGATGCGCTGGATCGTCGTGACCGACCGGGGCGACAAAATCCGCGCGCGTTTCATGATGATGTGCGCCGGGGCGACCAATGTACCCAAACTGCCGTCAACGCCCGGCCTGTCCGATTTTGCCGGGCACAGCTTTCACACCATGCGCTGGGACTATGACTATACCGGCGGCGGGTCTGAGGGCGGGATGGCCAATCTTGCAGATAAGCGCGTCGGGGTGATCGGCACGGGCTGCACCGCGATCCAATGCGTGCCGCCGTTGGCCAAGGACGCGAAAGAGCTGCTGGTGTTCCAGCGCACGCCCTCCGCCGTCAACCCACGCGGCAATGGCCCGACCGATCCGGCATGGGCGGCCAACCTCAAGCCCGGCTGGCAGATGCATCGGATGGAGAATTTCCTCAATATTCTGAGCGGCCTCGATGAAGGCGAAGACCTGGTCGACGACGCCTGGACTCGCGATTTTGCTGCCGTCACGCATTATCTTGACGAACATGCCGATGTTCCGCCCGCCGAACGGCAGGAACTGCTCGACATGCAGGCGATGGAAAAGGTCCGCGCCCGGATTGATCGCGAAGTGACGGACCCTGCCACTGCCGAAGCGCTCAAGCCGTGGTACGGGCTGATGTGCAAGCGCCCGACCTTTCACGACAGCTACCTCAAGACCTTCAACCGCGACAATGTCACGCTAGTCGATACCAAGGGGCGCGGCGTTGAGCGGATTGTGGCGGACGGCATCGTCGCCAATGGCGAGCTGCACAAGCTGGACTGCATCGTCTTTGCCACCGGCTTTTATACCGGCGGCGGCATGCTCGGAAACTGGGGATTCGATCCGCTGGGCAGCGCCGGTGAGCGGCTGAGTGCACGCTGGGCCCGCGAATTCTCAACGCTCCACGGCATTCATGTGAGCGGATTTCCCAATATGTTCGTGATCGGATCGAGCCAGGGCGTGCTGGCAACCACGCGCACCTATGACATGATGATCCAGACTGAACTTGGCGCACGGGTCATCGAACATTGCCGGAATGAAGGCCTGGCCCGCGCCGAAGTCACGCCCGCAGGCGAGCAGCGCTGGCAGGAGGAAATGGCCGCCGTCCGGCTCGACCTCAAGCAATATTACCTCGACTGCACGCCGGGTCTGTTCAACATCGAAGGTTCCGAATTCCAGATCTGGGATTTCTACTATGGCGGCGGCCCGGTGCAATATCGCCGCGTGCTCGACGACTGGTTCCCCACGCATTTTGAGCGGGACATGGCGGTCAAGCGCGGCTGAGCTGCTTCTCCAATCACCACTTTGCCAGATCGCCGCGCGGTGTTAGCCTGCGCGCTCTCGGCAAAACAGCAAAGTGGGAGCAACGCCATGACCCGTATCACCATCCTCCAGCCAGAGGGCCGCGACGACGCGATCCTTCCGCATGGCTATCGTCCGCGCATGGCCGATGCGATGGAGCAGCTCGCCCAGGCGGTCTATCAGGAAACCACGCTGAGCTTCCGCGAGGCCGAGGCGGCGCGCATCCGCATCGCCTTTATCAATGGCTGCCTAATGTGCCAGGGCTATCGCATCGCCGAGATGTTGCCCGATGCGCTGAAAAACATGGATTCAGGCGAAGCGCCCAATGTTCAGGACCGGGGCGAAGCGCCGGGCGACGACTTTTATCGCGCCGCATCAGGCGAAGGCTGGCGCGACGATGCCATGCTGTCCACCCGTGAGCGCCTCGCCATCGAATATGCCGAAAAGATCGCCCTGACCCCGGTCCCGCTGCCCTATGACGATGATTTCTGGGACCGCCTCCACGCCAATTACGACGAAGGCGAGATCGCCGATCTGAGCTACTCGATCACCTGCTGGATCGCCACGGGCCGCATGGTGCATATTTTGGGGATCGATGGGTCGTGCGATATCGGCGTGGGCGCGCAGGCTGTGGCGGCGGAATAGCACGGTCATAAAACGCGCCACCCTGGCAGTCGCGGCATCGGCGATGCTGCTGCCTGCCGCCGGTGTGCTCGCAGACAGTCCGCCGGTCGCGTCAAGCGGGCCTAAAACGGACAGCGAAGCAGCCGTGATCGTCGATCCGCTGCGGCCATCCCCGCTGCTGGAAAAGCGCTCCTATATCTGGAACATGAAAATCCTGGCCCATCACGCGCCGGGTGAAGCGCGCAGTCACAAGATCAACATGATGGCGGTGGGTGACAAGCGCTACATCGTCCAGGGATCGCGGATTCTCGACGTGTCAAACCCGCTAAAGCCCAAGCTGATGTCCGAAGGCGGCTGGAAGGGCGGCCATCAGATCCAGGTCGCCTATAGCCAGACGGCGCGCAAATGGATCGCGATGACCTCTGACATGATGACCGCCCATCCCGGCGTGGCCGGGCGCAATCGGGGTATGTCGCTGTTCGATATCAGCGATCCGCGCAGGCCCGCGCTGCTCGGCCAGTTCGGCAATCACATGGGTACGCACCGCAACTATTGGGACGGCGGGCGCTATGCCTATCTTTCGGGCTCGCCCGATGGCGGTTTCCACACTGAGCGGACCGACATGTGGGGCGGATCGACCGGGGCCTTGCAGATCGTCGACATGTCCGATCCCACCGCGCCCAAAGCCATGTCCGAATGGCACTTGCCCGGCCAGCGCGGCGATGAGGGCGAGGCACGCAAGGCGTGGTCCTCCGCGCAGGACCGAAGCCGGATGGCGACGCTGCACGGGCCGGAATATGTGCCGGTGCGGATCGAGGATGGCGGCAGGCTGGGCTATGGCCCGTGGGCGGCGCTGGGCATGATGATCCACGATCTGTCTGACCCGCTGAAACCAAAGCTAATCTCGCGCTGGCAGCCCGATGCTTATGTTTCGGGCAAGGGCGGCATGGCGTTTCACACCATCGATATCGCGCGGCTGAACCGCAAATTCGTGATTGCCAATCCCGAAACCTTCTGGCCTCAATGCCGCGAGGCGTGGCACGATTCGCACATCATCGATGTGTCCGATCCGGCCAAACCGAAGAAGCTGGCAACCCTGCCCATCCCGCGCCCACCCGCCGAAGCGCCCTATCGCAGCTTTTGCGATCGCTATGGCCGCTTCGGCGCGCATAACCCGCCGCATCTCAAGGCCCCGG
The DNA here is from genome assembly GCA_029247785.1 of Novosphingobium sp. Lineage (GTDB taxonomy): Bacteria > Pseudomonadota > Alphaproteobacteria > Sphingomonadales > Sphingomonadaceae > Novosphingobium. The sequence goes on along the minus strand of JAQWKP010000363.1, from coordinate 1,145 downwards.
GCACGCCGCACCCCAATTTCACCTGTTTTTCGTACTTCGCCGCCGGCCTGCAATGCTATGATCTGACCGATCCGAGAGACCCGAAAATCAGCGCCTTCTTCGTCCCCGAGCAAGGCAATGCGCATACCAAATGGGAGCCGCTATCCGGCCCGATGAACCACGCCATGCGAACGGTCGATAATGTGTTTATCGAATGGGACCGCAAGCTGATCTGGGCCGCGACGGATTCGGGGCTGTATGTGTTGTCGGCCCCGGCGCTGGGCGAACCGGTGGTCGGGCCGATGGCGGTGCGCGAATGGACCTTGCCTGCGATCAACAAGGGGTTTGGCGGTTTTCAGGCGGTGCGAGCCAGCCCCTAAAACCGGGACGATAAAACCATGGCAACGAAAACCAGACTCTCGATCAAGCCGCAGACCAGAACAATCGGCTCGGTGATCCATGGCCTCGACCTTCGCGAAGCGCTCGATCCCGACTCCATCGTGCAAATCCGCGAGGCCCTGATCGAGCGAGGCGTGATCTTCTTTCCAGGCCAGGATATCACCGGCGAGCAATTGCACGATTTCGTCGCCCATTTTGGCAGGCCAATCCACATCGACTATTTCGGCAGGCCCGAAGACGCCACGCATGAGACGGCTTGCACCCGCGACGAAGTCGTCAGCGGCAGCCTCACCGCCACGAGGCAAGGCACCGCGATCTGGCATTCTGATATCTCGTGGATTCCGCGCCCACCATTTGCCACCGCCTTACGCGCTGTCTCGGTGCCCGAGGTGGGCGGCGATACCTGCTGGGCGGATATGGAAGCAGCCTGGGATGGGTTGTCCGCACCGATGCGCGCGATGCTGGACGGGCTGAGTGCGGTGCATTCAATGAAGCCGACCCTCGATCGCGAAATGCTGCTCGCAGCCTCGCAGAAGGAGCAGCAGCGGCCCGAAATCATCGAGAACATCCTCCCCCTCGTCACCATCCATCCCGAGACCGGTCGCAAGGCGCTTTATGTCAGCGAGTGCTCGACCACCCGCATCGTCGAGCTCGCCCCGCTCGAAAGCATGCAAGTTCTGACCGCCCTGTTCCTCCACATCCGCAACCCCGAATTTGCGATGCGCTGGCGCTGGACCCAAGGCGACCTCGCCTTCTGGGACAACCGC
>JAQWKP010000202.1 GCA_029247785.1 Novosphingobium sp. | reverse complement strand
GCATCGGCCCGGCGCGCGGCGCGCTTCGATATCGGTTTTGGACCGATGAGCGGCGCGCTGGTCGATCTCTATCTTGAGGAATGCGCGAAGTACGGCCGCGAACCCCGGCGCTTTTCCCGCCCGGTAGAGGGCATGCCGATCGGAATTCACCTGTGCGAGGACCCGGATGAGGGCTGGGCGGTGCTCGAAAAGCATGCCGTCCACGTCATCACCGAATATGCCAAATGGGCGGAGCAGGAGGGCGACGGATCGAACTCGCCGTTCAAGGGCCTCGATGATCCCAAGGTGCTGCGCCAGTCTGGCCTGTTTGCAACCTGGACGCCGGACCAATTGGTCGAAAAAGTGCGCACGCTGCCCAATATGGGATCGGTGGGTTTCCAGCCGCTGCTTGGCGGACTGTCGCCGAAGGAAGGCTGGAAGAGCTTGGAACTGCTCAAGAAAACCATGCCACGTCTGAGGCAAGTAGTGGCCGAGGAGACCGCGTGAGATGAAAGCAGCCTATGTCGAGAACGGCCAGGTGCTGGTCGGCGAACAGCCCGAACCAGTGCCCGGCAAAGGCCAGGCGCTGGTGCGCACTCACGTCTGCGGACTGTGCGCCTCGGACGCGCATTTCCTGAGCGGCGGGCGCAATATCATCGAGTTGTCGCAGCGGCTCGGGGGGCCTTACGCGGCGCTCGATTTCGAAAAGCCGTTCGTTCCGGGCCACGAATTTGTTGGCGAAGTTCTGGATTACGGGCCGGGCAGTGCGCGGATCATCAAGCCGGGCAGCAAGGTCACGTCGGTGCCGGTGATGATGACCGATGGCGGTCATGCAGTGGTGGGTTACAGCCATGAATGCCCCGGCGGCTTTGGCGAACTGATGTTGCTTGATGAGAATATTATCATCGAAGTACCCGACGGTATGCCGGATGAGCACGCTGCCTGTATCGAACCGCTCGCGGTCGGTCTGGAACACGCCCGCAGAGGTCGGCCTGACAAGGATGATGCCGCTCTGGTGATTGGCTGCGGCGCGATTGGGCTGGGCGTGATTGCAGGGCTTAAGCTGATGGGCGTTGCTCCCATCGTTGCTGCTGATTTCCATGCCAGCCGTCGTGAGCAGGCGCTGAAGATGGGCGCGCATATCGCGGTCGATCCGCGTGAGATCAGCCCCTATGCGCCGCTACCCGATTTCGGAAATCGCCAGGTCAATCTGATTTACGAATGTGTTGGCCTGCCCGGCATGCTCCAGAACATCATCGAATCCGCGCCGTTCGACGGGCGTATCGTGATGGGCGGCTATTGCATGGAGCAAGAGCACCTGTTCGTGTTTGCCGCGCAAAACAAACGGCTCAACATCCAGTTCGCCAGCGGTGAGGAGCCGCAGGACATGGACCTCGCCCTGCGCTCGATCGACGATGGCAGCATCGATATCACACCATGGCTGGGCGATCGCATCGGCCTGTCGAAAGTGGCAGAGACGATTGCGTCGATGTCCGACCCCGATGCGCCAGTGCGCACGGTGGTCGATCCGCGGCAGATGTAGGGCAGCTGACATGGCGGCACCGGAATTCTTCAACGAATTGTTTGCGCTTGATGGCAAAGTCGCGCTGGTCACCGGCGGTTCTGCCGGGATCGGCCTGGGGATTGCCGAGGTGCTGGCAAGGGCGGGCGCGAAAGTGGTGATCTCCGGGCGCAATCTCGACAATGCCGAGGAGGCTGCGAGTCAGCTTCGCGAAGAAGGACTGGACGTTGCAGCAGTGCGGCTCGATCCGGCGGATGAGCAGTCCATCGTCGAAGCCTGCGGCGAAGTGATTGCGGCGCAAGGGCCTCCGTGGATACTGGTCAACAATGCCGGAAAGCAGGATGGCGAATTTCTGCTCGAAGCGACTTCGGAGCATTGGGACGAGACCTATGCCATCAATCTGCGCTGGCCGATGCTGCTGATCAGAGAGATCGGCCAGGCGATGGTCGATGCAGGTGAGGGCGGGCGGGTGATCAACATATCATCGCGCGCTGCGCAGGGTCGAATGATGGCGGGGTTGGGCGCCTATGTTGCGTCCAAGACGGCGATGGGCGGGCTCTCCATGGCCAGCGCGACCGAGCTGGTCGAGCACGGCATCACCGTCAACACGCTGCTGCCGGGCGGGGTGATGACCCCGGGCGGGATGAGTGCAACGCGCCCGCCAGTCGATCCCGACAAGATGCCGCCAAGGCCGCCGATGGGCATGAGCACTCCGCAAGATATCGGCGCTGCCGTGCTGTTCTTCGCGTCGCCCGCAGCGCACAAGATCACCAATCAGGTGGTCGCGCTCGATGCCGGGTTCTCGGTGGTGTTGTGAGGGTGGGAGCGAAGACGCATGGCGGAAAATGAGATTGGCGATCAAGGCGTCCTGATACTCGATATTGGCGCCGAATCGCCGGACTGGCGACAGCTTGCGCCGGGCATCGAGATGCGCGTGCTGCGCACCTGTCAGGCGACCGGAACCTGGGCCGTGCTTTACCGCGTCGAGGCCGGAACCACAGCGGCCCCGCACATGCATTTCGGATCAGCCGATAGCTACGTCATCAAGGGCAGGATGAGCGCTGGCGGCGGCGCAGAGAACGGCGGCAAGACTCTCTCAACCGGCGACTACACTTATGAGCCCAACAACAACCGCCGCCACGATGCGACTTATTTCGAGGAAGACACGCTGTTCCTCTACTTCCACAAGGGCCCGCTCGCCTATCTTGACGAGGCAGGCGAGATCAGCTCGATCGCCGACTGGAACGTGATGCGGGGGATCGCGGAGGGGGGATGAGGTTAACGCTTGAATCTTGGCTTTGCGTCTTTGATCGCGCGCTCCATCAAGTGCCTGATCAATCGATTGATCTTCTCGTTTGGATGATCCTCGCCACAGAAGCCTTCCAATGTGAGGTCGATGCCACCTAAGCGGCTTTCGCTGAGGAAGCCTGGGCCGTCCGTGCATACGAAAATTACGCCATCACCCTGATTGTACTCGGCTTCTCCTTCTTGCATCAAAGAATTGACGCTTCTAAGCAGTTGCAAGAATTCGTTTGCAGGCAATGCGAGGCGACCACGTAGGACTTCGATCCACTCATCCGACGGATGCCCTACGAACACGACAAACCGCCCTACCGCCCATTCATCGTCGTGCTCGGCGATTTCGATTAAATAACCCTTCCCACCGAGCGCGGGAGCTGATGAGAAGCGCATCGCGTTTTCGCCAAGTGCGGACAGCGGTCTTGCATCCGAGGCCAGAAGAATGCTGGGCCGGTCTACATTTTCTGGTGCCGCACTTAACGGTCTCGCCAAGATCACGAGGATAGTGGGCAAAACCAGAAGGAAAGCCGTTTTCCACATAGGCGACCTCTCGATCATTGGTTGGGCTCCGATGCTTTCGGCTGAGCTTTGATCTTGACGCGCAGGGCAGTTTAGATTCGCCTTACCCGTAATTCATGAAAGACCGCAGGCTCCGCACCTTGCCGGCATCGTTATAGGTGAAATGCACGACGATCGGACTGATCGTAACTCGCCCGCCATCATGGTTGATCTCCGCCTCAAGGATCGCGATTGCCTCATTGCCGCAGACGATCGCGTCTTCGAGCAGTTTCAGCTTGGGTTGCGCGTTCTCGACGCTGGCCCAGAAATCCCTCGCCACCGCCTCGATCCCGGTCGTGGTGGTCACACCGACCGGGTCTTCAATGACGATGTCGTCGGCGAAAAGGGCGATATAGGTCTCCTTGTCGAGCGTGTTTTCCGCGCGGCAGTGGGTGTTGATCGCTTCGACGATGTGTTCGCGGCTCGGCATTGTCTCTCTCCTTAATCCGCCGTCACTCCGGCATCGATATTGATACACGCCCCGTGATAGGCACGAGCTGCCGGGCTGGCGAGGAAGGCGACGCATTCGGCGACGTCATCGATCTCACACATGCCGCGCGGGGAACCGATGCGGCCGATCAGTTCCATGTCCTTGTCCATGATCGGGCCCATGCCCTCGGTCAGCTTGGTCATCATCCCGCCCGGCGCGACTGCGTTGATGCGGATTGGCTCCTTGATATATTCCATCGCCAGCGCCTTGGTCATGTTGGTGAGGCCGGACTTGGCGGCGCAATAGGCCGCGAAATAGGCCTGGCCCTGGAAGGCCGCGCAGCTGGTGACGTTGACGATCGCACCTTCGGCTTTCAGCAGATGCGGGAGGCCAGCGCGGATCAGGAAGAACGGCGCTTCGAGATTGACTTTCATCGTCAAATCCCAGGCCTCGTTGCTCATCTCCGGCGTGGCGCTGGGAAACATCACCCCGGCGACATTGCATAAAGCGTCAAGCTGGCCGAATTCGGCCAATGTCTGCTCGACCGCGCTGACGCAATTGCTCCTGACCGACAGGTCGAGCGGCAGTTCCAGCGCCTTGCGGCTCATCGCCCCGATCGCCTCGCCAGTCCCGGCCAATTCGGCAGCGTCAACATCGACGATGGCGACATCGGCGCCAAGCTCGGCGAGCCGCAGCGCGCTAGCCCGACCAAGCCCTCTGGCCGCGCCGGTTACCAGCGCGACCTTCCCGGTCATGTCAGAGGCAATCATGGCTCAGGTCAAAGCTCCCGTCGAAAACCGTAGTTTGCGGTCCGCGCCCATCGGGTCCTGCTCGATATGCGGGGCATCGCTCAGGATCATCGTCTCGCGCTTGTTGAGCGAATATTCGGGCCAGGTCGGCAGTCCGTCTGCTTCGGGCACACCGGTCATGGCAAATTTGGCCCAGGCGCTGCTCGCCCGGTTTGCCAACCGCTTCGCCGAAGGATTGTCCTTGGTGATGCCAAGGTGCTCGGTGTTGGAGAAATAGAACGAGCCATCGATGCCGTGGGCCGATTTGAGATAGGGCAGCACCGGGCTTTCCCAGTGGAACAGATACATGTGCGCAGGCGCCATGCCCCCCTTGATCTGCGCTTCGGCGAGCTCGATCTGGCCCATCCGCATAGAATCCGACCACATCCGAACCATCAGGTCGCCCGGAGTGAAATCCGGGTGGTTGGCGCGGTAGCCTTCGAGCAGCGCCGGTGCATTTTCGCGGAAGAACATGCCGGCCATCTGGCCCAGCCGCTCCTCGGTGATAGCATCGGGCCGTACGCCCATGCCCATCAGCATCAACGCCATCTCATGCATCACGCTGCCGATCACCAGCGGAACCTTGTTCCAGCCATCGGCGACCGCTTCGACGGGCTGCAACGGCAGGTCTGGCGTGCCCGCTGTCGGCACGAAACCGCGTCGCGGATAGGCCCCGCGCGCCTTCTTTTCCATCTCGGCCTGTACTTTGAGGATTTGCTCGATCGGCACGTCCTGGACTTTGCGGAAATTCGCCTTGTCGATGCCAAGTTCCTTGAGGAATTCCTCCGCCCAGTCCGCTGCCCGGTCGCGTGTTGGCACGCGGGTCGCGGTGCCGCTTTGCAGGGCGGCGCGGTGGAACAGGCCCGAGGCCTTGGGCATGCCGAGCAGCGCGGTGATCTTGCCGCCACCACCCGATTCGCCGTGGATCATCACTCGGTCAGGGTCGCCGCCGAAAGCCTCGATATTCTCGCGGATCCAGTCGAGCGCGAGCACCAGATCGAGCTGGCCCTGGTTGCCGCTATGGGCGAATTCATCGTCGAAGCCGCCAAGATAGCCATAGCCCATCGCGCCGAGCCGGTGATTGAGCGATACGCAGACCACGTCCTGCTCGCGCGCCAGGTTCGAACCATCGGTTCGCGGACCGGCGCTGGTGCCGATCGAAAAACCGCCGCCATGGATCCACACCATCACCGGCCGCTTGCCGCCGTCGCGCAGCCCGGAAGTGAACACGTTGAGCACCAGGCAATCTTCACTGATCGGCGTCTGCGTCCCCGGCGCAGTGCCGAAGAATTTGCCCATGTCCTTGCCCATTCCTGCGGAAGGATTTGCGGTCGATTGGCCTTGCGGTGCCATCGGCCCCCAGCCGAGGCAGTCCTTGACGCCGGCCCAGGGCTCTGGTGGCTGGGGCGGCAGAAAGCGCATCGCTCCGCCGGTTGGCGCGCCATAAGGTATGCCCTTGAAGGCGAAGACCCGGTTGTCCATCACGCCGCGCACCTTGCCATAGGCCGTTTCGGCGACCGGCTCTTTCAAGCTTCTGCCGATAGCGGTTCGCGGCAGGCTGCTCGCGGCGAATCCGGCGGTGGCCAGCGATGCCTTGGCGAATTGGCGGCGGCTGGTGTCCATCTGTGCTCTCCCGTCATTGCCGGTGACCGGCCGTATGGCCGGTGTTTGAACAGGTTTGCCAGCCATGGCAATGGCTCGCCTCAACGCGGGAGCGATCAGGCGCGCTCACATTTGAAACTTGCGGCAATCCAGCTAAAGCCGCAGGCATCACTCTCGTTTCGCGCCCGGGGAAGGCGCAGCCCAAGGGAAGACCAGCATGATCGCATTCACCCAGCAACGCCGGGCCCGGCCATGAGCGCGCCGGTTCTCAAGACGGTGCTGAACCTCGATAGTCCCGAAGCGCAGACGCGCTCCGACCACAACCGAGCGCTGGCCGGGGAACTACGTTCGAAAGTCGCCGAGGCCGCGCTGGGCGGCAGCGAGAAGAGCCGCGAACGCCACGTGTCGCGCGGTAAATTGCTGCCGAGGGAGAGGGTTGAACGGTTGCTCGATCCCGGCTCACCGCTGCTCGAATTGGGCCAGCTTGCTGCGAACGGTCTATATGGTGAGGACATCCCCGGTGCCGGGCTGATCACCGGCATCGGCCGCGTGTCAGGCCGCCAATGCATGATCGTGTGCAACGATGCCACGGTGAAGGGCGGCACCTACTACCCGATGACGGTCAAGAAGCATATCCGCGCCCAGGAGATCGCGCTGGAGAACCGGCTGCCCTGCATCTACCTCGTCGATTCGGGCGGAGCGAACCTGCCGCACCAGGCCGAAGTGTTCCCCGACCGCGACCATTTCGGCCGCATCTTCTACAATCAGGCCAACATGAGCGCGCAGGGTATCCCGCAGATCGCCTGCGTCATGGGCAGCTGCACCGCCGGCGGTGCCTATGTCCCGGCGATGAGCGACGAAAGCGTGATCGTAAAGGAGCAGGGCACGATCTTCCTGGCCGGTCCGCCGCTGGTCAAAGCGGCTACCGGCGAAGAGATCAGCGCCGAGGACCTTGGCGGCGGCTATCTCCATTCGCACACATCGGGCGTCACCGATCACCTCGCCGATAATGACGAGCACGCGCTGACCATCGTGCGCGATATCGTCAGCCATCTGGGCGAGAATTATGGAGCGGCACAGAATGTCGCGATCAGGGAACCGCGCGCGCCGAAATTTGACGCCGAGGAGCTTTATTCGGTCGTCCCTGACGATGTCCGCGCGCCCTATGATGTGCATGAGGTGATCGCCCGCATCGTCGACGGCAGCGAGTTTCACGAGTTCAAGGCGCTGTATGGCGGCACGCTGGTATGCGGCTTTGCGCATATCTGGGGCATGCCAGTGGCGATCCTTGCCAATAATGGCGTGCTGTTTTCCGAAAGCGCACAAAAGGGCGAGCATTTCATCGAGCTGGCTTGCCAGCGCCGCATACCCCTGTTGTTCCTGCAGAACATCTCCGGCTTCATGGTCGGCGGCAAATATGAGGCCGAGGGCATCGCCAAGCACGGAGCCAAGCTGGTGACAGCGGTAGCGACTGCCACCGTCCCCAAGATCACCGTGCTGATCGGCGGCAGCTTCGGCGCGGGCAACTACGGCATGTGCGGACGCGCCTACCAGCCGCGCTTCCTGTTCACCTGGCCCAACGCGCGGGTCAGCGTGATGGGCGGCGAACAGGCTGCATCGGTTCTGGCGACAGTCCACCGCGATGCCGACAAATGGGATGAGCGCGAGGCCGAGGCGTTCAAGGAGCCGATTCGCCAGAAATACGAGGACGAAGGCAACCCTTATTACGCCACCGCGCGCCTATGGGACGACGGCGTGATCGATCCGGCGCAGACCCGCGACGTGCTGGGACTAGCGCTCGCGGCGAGCCTTGAAGCACCGATACCGGAGACCCCGCAGTTCGGGGTGTTCAGGATGTGATGGGGATGCAGCTGGAACTGGAAGATGGCACCAATGAACCCGTCAGGGATGCCTCGCATCTCACTTCCATGCTTGCAGGGCTGTCACCGAGCGAAAACAGTTTCTCGCTTTCCTACAGTCGAAAACAGATGATAGGGCGTGAAAATTAAATCGCTTCAATTCAAAGAGATGAAAAGTATTACTATGTGCCATACGAGCGAAGTTCCTGAAGTTTGCGCAGATCGGAATCCGGACCGGTGATCAAGTCCCTCCTCATTGCAAATCGCGGCGAAATTGCTTGCCGTATCATCCGAACGGCGCGCGCCATGGGTATCCGCACCGTCGCGGTCTATTCCGATGCCGATGCCAAGGCGCTGCATGTCCGGCAGGCGGACGAGGCGTTGCATATCGGGCCTTCGCCGGCCATCGAGAGCTATCTGGTTGGCGAAAAGATCATTGCGGCGGCCGAGCAGACCGGGGCCGAGGCGATTCATCCTGGCTATGGGTTTCTTTCGGAGAATGCCGAGTTTGCGCAGAGCGTGATCGATGCCGGGCTGGTGTGGGTCGGGCCTAAACCCGCATCGATTACCGCGATGGGCCTCAAGGACGCAGCCAAGAAGCTGATGGACGAGGCCGGGGTGCCGGTGACGCCGGGCTATCTGGGCGAAGATCAGTCGGCGAGTGTGCTGGCTGAAGAGGCTGCCAAGATTGGCTATCCGGTGCTGATCAAGGCGGTTGCGGGCGGCGGCGGCAAGGGCATGCGGCTGGTCGAGAGCGAGGACGAGTTCGCCGATGCGTTGCAATCCTGCCAGCGCGAGGCGGCCAGCTCGTTCGGCAATGACCATGTGCTGATCGAGAAATACATCCTCTCGCCTCGCCACATCGAGGTGCAGGTGTTCGGCGACACCCATGGCAATGTCGTCCACCTGTTCGAGCGCGATTGCTCGCTGCAGCGCCGCCACCAGAAAGTGATCGAGGAAGCCCCCGCGCCCGGCATGGACGAAGCCACGCGCGAGACCTTATGTGCCGCCGCCGTGCGCGCGGCCAAGGCGGTCGATTATGTCGGCGCGGGGACCATCGAGTTCATCGCCGACGGCTCCGAAGGCCTGCGCGCGGACCGCATCTGGTTCATGGAAATGAACACCCGCTTGCAGGTCGAACACCCGGTAACCGAAGAGATCACCGGGGTCGATCTGGTGGAATGGCAGCTGCGCGTGGCGAGCGGGGAGGCGTTGCCGCTGAAGCAGGAGGAGCTCAGCATCGACGGCTGGGCGATGGAAGCGCGGCTCTATGCGGAAGACCCGGCGGCGGGGTTTTTGCCGAGTGTTGGGCGGCTTGAACGCTACGCCCATCCGCAGCCGCCAATAAGGATCGAGACTGGCGTGGAGCAAGGTGATGAGGTCTCGTCCTATTACGACCCGATGATTGCGAAATACATTACGCATGCGGCCACTCGAGATGAAGCGATTTTCAAGCTCGCCGATTACATTCCGTTCGTGCAGATTTGGCCAGTTATTACGAATTCCGGATTTCTGCACCGGTTGCTTGTCGATCCGACCTTTGTTGAGGGCGACGTTACCACCGGATTCATATCTGAATTGCCTGAAGATGCATTTTATGGAAGCGACCCTGACCAATCCGAGATCAATTTGGCGGCTCTCAATCTGAGCATTCAGCATGGCGGTCCAATTGGTCCATTCCGTTTGAACCGCCGGCCGATGTCAAGGTCATGGATGACGGACAGGGGACACCTATACGAGTCGAACGATGATCCGCTTCCTTCCCATTTAGATGAGTTCACCGTTGCGGTAGCAGATTGCGATGGCGTCTATGTAACCACGCTTGGGCGAACTTGGCGCTTCGAACCAGCGCGGCAATATGGCTCCGGCCAGCACTCGGCCCACGACGGTGATATCCTCTCCCCGATGCCCGGCAAGATCATCGCCGTTGAAGTCGCGCAGGGTGAAACTGTTAACGCCGGGCAGAAGCTGCTGACGCTCGAGGCGATGAAGATGGAGCACACGCTCACCGCGCCGTTCGACGGCGTCGTCGCCGAGCTTAATGCCGAGGCGGGCGGGCAGGTGCAGGTCGAGGCGCTGCTGGCTCGGATCGAAGCGGGCATCGAGGAGGAAGAAGGATAGGCCGATGGCTGTCGACGAAGGGCTGCTTGAGTGGGTGACCGAAGCGATGGAGCCGCTGGGCTCTCTGAGCAAGCGCAATATGATGGGCGGGGCGACGCTCTATTGCGACGGGACGATCTTCGCGATCATCGCCAATGACGAGCTGTGGTTCAAGGCCGACGCCAAGAGCGATGCGCAGTGGGACGAAGCAGGATGCCCGCGATTCACCTTCGAGATGCGCGGCAAGCCGTCCAGCATGAATTATCGCCGCGCGCCAGACGATGTCTATGACGATGGCGACGCTCTGCGCCGCTGGGCTGAGCTGGGGCTGGATGCCGGTCGCCGCGCGCCAGCCAAGAAGCCGAGGAAACTAAAGAAAGCGAAGAAGGCAAAGGACTGATATGCCCGGACGTTATTTCGATGAATGGACCGTGGGTGACCGCATCACCCACCAGCCGAGCCGCACTGTCACCGAGACCGACAACCTCATGTTCTCGGCGATGACGCACAATATGCAGCCGCTACATCTCGATGCCGAATATGCGCGCGGTACCGAATTCGGCCAGATCGTGGTCAATTCGACTTTCACTTTCAGCCTCACGGTGGGACTTTCAATCGCCGACACCACGGTCGGCACGATCGTCGCCAACCTTGGCTTCGACAAGGTGACGACGCCCAAGCCGACTTTCATCGGCGACACGTTGACCTGCCACACCGAGGTGCTGGAGATGAAGGACTCGAAAAGCCGCCCCAATGCCGGGATCGTGGTGTTTGGTCATGAGCTGACCAACCAGCGCGGCGAGGTGGCGCTGAAATGCACGCGAACGGTAATGGTGCAGAAAAAGGGAGCGAGCTGATGGACCGGATGGAAGCCGAATTCGAAGTGCGCCAGCTCCATGCGCGCTATGCGCATGCGATCTATGGCAAGGATGCCGAGACGGTGGGCGCGTTGTTTACCGAGGATGGCGAATGGCGCGTCGGCGGCCAGCTGATGAAGGGCCGCGAGGAAATCGTCAGTTTTCTGGGCGGTGTATTCCCGCAGTTCTCGCGCATTCTGATGATCTTCTCGACGCCGGTGGTCGATGTGGTTGGCGACGAAGTGACTTCGCGGACCTTCGTGACCGAGCGCAGCCAGTTTGCCGACGGCAGGCCGTTCTCACCGATCGGCATTTACTTCGACCGGTTTGCGCAAGTGGACGGGCGGCTCGCTTTCAAATGGCGATTGTTCCAGACGCAATATTCGGGGCTGCCGGACCTTGCCTCGCCATTTCTGGAGGTGCCTGATTACGGCCCGCCACCAGCTATGCCGCCGCTGGACGAGGTTACGCTGGACCGGTCCGGCGTTGGCGGGAAGGCCAAGGGTGGCTGAGCCGCGAGGGGCCTAGCTTCGTCGCACTGTCGTCGGATCGTCGGGCCCGGGAAAGCCGGGTGGCGGGCCATATTCGAGGTTGTCGTAATAATCCTCGGACAGGTCGGGCGAGCCGAGGTAATACATGTTGAAATGGTGGAAGCTGAGCCGCCAGACGCCGTCCGATTGCGCATAGCGCTCGTAGTAGATCGCCAGCGTGCGCGCCGAATTGCCATCATGGCGCTTGATCAGCTCGGTGACCTGCAGCCGGCCACTGGCGGTGTCGCCAGTCACTTCCAGCGCCGGATTGCTGCACCAGAACATCACCTTGTGTGAGGGCGAGGTCGACAGTTCGAAAAAATCGCCGATGGCGTCGCGGCCCTCCAAAGTCTGGCCGGCGATCTTCCACACCGCATCTTCGGTGAAGCATTCAAGGAAAGCGGCCCGGTCCTTGCGCCACACAGAGTCGGCATAACGAGCATAAAGCTGGCGGATACCCGACTCGGCGAGCAGGAAGGCGATGCCCTGTTCCGTCGGCGCGCTCATATCCCGATCTTTTCGATCGCGCCGGCCAGCAGGTCGCTGGGTTTGCCAGCGGCATGACGACCGGCGAGGTAGCCATGGGTCATGCCACGCGCGTTGGACATGCCGCTCTGCATTGCTGCGCCGGTGTCGATGCGGGCAACCGAATTGCCGGCCACGTAGAGTCCTTTGATTGGCTCATTGCGCCAGCTGAGCGCGCGGCAATGCTGGTCGGCCATGATGCCCGCCGAAGAAATGCCCGAATTGGACAATCGCTTGAAATGGACCGCGTAGAACGGGCCCTGCTTGATCGGGCCGAAATTGGGATTGACCTTCTGGAAGCGGTCGCCGCCCATATAGGCCCCCCAGGGCACCGAGCCGCGACCGAATTCCGGGTCTTCGCCGGTTTCGCAATAGGAATTGAAGTTGGCAACAGTTTGCCTGAGACCGGCGACGTCCATCCCGACCTTGGCGGCGAGCTCTTCCAGCGTATCGGCCTTGGCGGCGACTTCCTCGGGCATGTCCTGACCGGGCACAATCGGGCCGAAGGGATATTTCTCGCGGGCCTGCGAATCGAGGATCGCCCAGCAGGGGAAATTGGGATGGGTCTGGGTCTGGCCGTCGATCCGGTCGATCTCGAAGAACATCGAGCGGTAGAAGCTCTCATTGCCAAAGCGCTTGCCGGCGCGGTTGACCATGATGGTGTGGGGCAGGCCCATGAATGCCATCGGATTGCGCCACAACGGCACGCCGTCCTGCAATTCCTCGCCCGGCACCTGAAAGCCTATCATGGTGACGTCGGGCACGCTGGCGATGCGCGCGCCTACGCTGCCAGCCATTCGCAGATGCGCGCCGTCGATCTCGGGCATGATGATCGATTCGGCGTCGAGCTGTTTGCCGACGGTGAGGTTGAAATCCGGGTTGCGTTCGAAGCTGCTCACAGCAAGCACGACACCCTTGTTGGCCTTGACGAACAGTTCTTTGCCATCCTGCGTACCGCGCACGCCGACGACGCTTGTGCCGTCGGCAATCAGCTCCTCGACATTGACGCCGGTATGCATCGGAATACCGCGATCGAGCGCGCCCTTGACGAAATAGCCGACCAGTCCCGAACCAAGGCAGCGCTCATCCTTGGTGAGCCGTTCGGCCATCTTGGTGAAATCCCAGGTCTTGATGTTGGCCGAGCCGCCCATCGAGAAGATGTCCTCATGGGTCAGCCCATACATGACATGCGGTGAGACGCGGGTCTTCTCCTGCCAGTCACCTAGCACCGTGGCATCGAACGGCTCGCATTCGAGCAGGCGGCCCTCGGCCAGGCTGTCATTGGTGAGGCCGTAGTAATAATCTGGGCATTCGCGGATGATCATCATCTTGAGGCCGATGGCATCCTCGAAATAGCGGATGGTTTCGGAGGCGTGGACCACCTGGTTGAGCATCGATAATTCGTTGCCATAGCCCATGGCGAGGCGCTGGACGTAGCGAAAGCCGCTTTCCCAGCTGTCCTCGATGCCCTGTTCGGCTTCAAGATGATTGCCCGGCACCCAAACCTCGCCGAGCGAATAGGCGGTGACGCCGCCGACTTCGTCGGTGCGTTCCAATACCAGCGCGCTGGAGCCATGATCATGCGCGGTAATCGCTGCCGCAAGCCCACCGCCACCCGACCCAACGCAGACGACATCGGCTTCAAGGTCCCAGTGGTCGGGCAAATTATTGATCATCGTTTTAATCCTCCAGTGCCGGGTTGTTCATCCCGAGCTTGAAGGGAGACTGGCAGAAACAACGCCTTCAGCCAACCGTGTGATTGTCAGCTTGAAAGCTGATCAGAGAGGCTGCGCGCAGCGTTGAGCAGAGCTTGCTTGAGCCTGGGTAGTTCTTCTCCGCGAAGGGCGCTGCCGATGCCGATCGCGATCAGTGCATGGCTGGGCCGTCCTGGAGATTTCCAGACTGGCGCGGCGACCACGGTCACTCCGGAAATGTAATTTCCAGCGTCGACAGCAACGCTCTGCTCACGCGCTTCGGTTACTTGCAGTTGCCATTCCTCGAACGAGGGTGGTTCGTCCCAGCGCAAGGTGTCGAACCTAGCTTTCAGCTCATCCTCGCCATAGCCGCCGAACGCGGCGATGCAACGACCGGTGGCGCTGACCAGCGCCGGAAAGCGGCTGCCTAGCTGGGTGCTAAGCTGGAAGTTCTGGCTCGACTGCGACATGGCGGTGACGATTATTCGTTCCAGCCCGAAGATCTGCACGCCGAGCATGGTCAGGCCGAACTCCTTGCTCATGCGTTCGAGGACAGGCTGGGCAAGGTCGCTGAACTGGTCGCGCCGCAGCCATTGCCGGGCGAGAGTGAGCACGCCAGCATCGAGTGCATAGCGCTTGGTGTCCGCATCGAAAGCGACGAGGTCTTCGGCGACCAACGCGCGCAGCACATAAAGACAGGTGCTGGGCACCAAACCCAGCTCGCGGGCGATGGCCTGGACGCCCATTGGAGTGCTGCTCTTGCCAAGCAGGCGCAGAATCGCGGCGGCTCGGGCAATAGCCGGGGCCTTGCTTTGTTTCACCGCTGCTTTTGTCTGGTCTTCGACAGGATCGGTCAGGGCAACCATAACGCAATTCCAAAACTCATTGTTCAATATATAGAATATCATTCAATATTTGCAATAGCAAGCTATGTGTGTCAAATGCGCTGCCATTGCGGAACACCACGCTGCGAATCGCGCTCCTGATTCGCATACCATGAGAATGTCGATGACCAGGCTGACCGAATATACCAGCTATGAAGATGCGCAGGCGCATGCCAGCTCGGCCGGGCTGTGGGAGCTGTTTGACGGCGACCGCGAACAGCTCAACATCGCGCATGAATGCATCAATCGCCATGCCGATGGATCGGGCCGCCCTGCTGTGCGTATCGCTCATTCCGAAGGTGCGGACGAGATCCTCAGCTTCGATGAGATCTCGGCGGGCGCAGCGCGTTTCGCGCACTGGCTTGACGCCAATGACATCGTGCAGGGTGATCGCATTGCTTTCATGCTCGAACCCTCGCTGCCGTTCTATGTCTGCCTGTTCGGTGCAATGCAGACCGGCGCGATTTCGGTGCCGATGTTCACCCTGTTCGGCCCAGACGCACTGCGTCTCAGGGTCGACGACTGCAAGCCGAAAATTCTCATCACCAATCCGGAAAAGGCCGAGCTGGCCCGATCGATCGAGGGTCTGCGCGTGGTCGTTGCCGATGAGAGCCTGTTCGCCGAAATGGCGCGCTATCCAAACAGCTACGAGCCGCAAACCGGCGCAAACGATATCGCCTGCTTCCAATATACCTCCGGCACCACGCGCGAGCTGCCCGACGCGATCAAGCATTCGCACCGCACGCTGGTGACGCTGATGTTTGCCGCGCTTTACGGAACCGGCATTCGCCCGGGTGACGAGTTCTTCTGCCCGTCATCCCCGGCCTGGGGGCACGGACTGTGGCACGGCACGCTGGCACCACTGGCGATGGGCGTGACCACCGGGACATTTGCCGGAAAGTTCGATCCAGTGCGGCTGATGAAAGCGCTCGACGATTATGGCATTACCAATATGTCAGCGGCCGCCACCCACTACCGGATGATGAAGAATTCGCAAGCCGGCGGCGATTTCAATTTCCACTTCAAGAAACTGTCCTACACTGGCGAGCCGATCGATCCGGCGACGCTGGAATGGGTCGACGAATATCTCAAAGTCCCGGCCTGTTCGATGTATGGCACCACCGAGATCGGCGTGGTGCTGGTCAACTATCCGGGTGCAGACGACTTCGTGGTCAAGCCTGGCTCGTTGGGTCGGCCTGTCCCCGGCCAGAAGCTGGAAGTGCAGCGCGCGGACGGCAGCGTCTGCGATCCAGGCGAAATCGGCGAGCTTATGCTGTGGCGTGGCGGCGGATGGCTTTCGACCAAGGACCGGGCCAAGACAGACGAAGAAGGCTATTTCTACCATTGCGGTCGCGCCGACGATGTCATCATCTCGGCCGGCTGGACGATGAGTGCGGTCGAGATCGAGAACACCATGCTGCGCCATGATGCCGTATTGGAATGCGGCGTGATCGGTGTGCCGGACGAAAAGCGCGGCATGGTGGTTAAAGCCTTCGTCGTCGCCAATTGTGCCGGCAGTGCCGAACTCACCAAAGAGCTGCAGACTTTCACCCGCGAGCGGCTCGCCCAACATGAATTCCCACGCATCGTCGAATATGTCAGCGAATTGCCGAAGAACCCGGCCGGAAAAGTTCACCGCAAGAAGCTGCGCGATATGGAGGCCGAGAAGGCCGCCGCAGCCATCAACTGATTTTCAGGAGAAAAAGACAATGTCAGCCAAGTTTCCCAAGATCACCGAGGAAGGCCTTGACGCCCTGCGTGAGCGCATCGGCGTAAAGATCGAAAACACCGTCGAGCCGTGGAACTATGAAGCCACCCGCGACGCCATCCGCCACTATGCCCACGGCATCGGCGACGACAATCCGCTGTGGTGTGATCCCGAATATGCCAAGGACACCAAATTCGGCTCGATCGTCGCTTTGCCTTCGTTCCTGTTCACTACCAGCCGCATCGTTTCGGGCTATTGCGGCGGCCTTTCGGGTGTCCACGCGATGTGGGCGGGGGCCGACTGGACCTGGCACAAGCCGGTGCTGCGCAACGACACGATCCGCGCCGAGGCGCATCTCAAGGACCTCGTTGAGCACCAGACCAAATTTGCGGGTCGCTCGTTCCAGCAGATCTACCATGTCGATTTCTACAACCAGGACGGCGACCATGTTGCCGGCGCCGATAGCTGGGTGTTCCGCACAGACCGCGACGAAGCGCGGGAGCGCGGCACCAAATACACCGAAGCGCGTGGCCGGGTCGAACCCTTCACCCAGGCGCAGCTCGACGAATTTTACGACATCTATGACCAGGAAGAAATTCGTGGTTCTACCCCGCGCTATTGGGAAGATGTCGCGGTTGGCGAAAAACTGCCGCCGATGATGAAGGGGCCGATGACCGTCACCGGCTTCATCTGTTACGCGCAGGGCTGGGGCGGGCTATATATCCGTGCCAACAAGCTCGCCTATAAAATGCAGAAGGCTCACCCGGGCCTCGGCATCCGCAACCGTTTCAATGTTCCGGATTGCCCGGAGCGGGTCCACTGGGACGAAGACTTCGCTCTCGAAGTGGGCGCGCCGGGTGCTTATGACTATGGACCAGAGCGTTGCTCGTGGTTGACTCACCACATGACGAACTGGATTGGCGACGACGGCTTCCTCACCAAGTCCGATTGCCAGATCCGTCGCCACAATCCTGATGGCGATGCTATGGTTATCAATGGCGAAGTGATCCGCAAGTTCGAGGAAGGTGGAAAGAAGCTTGTCGAGGTCTCGCAAAAGGCGACGACCCATCGTGGCGAGCTTTCCGCCTTCGGTACCGCGATTGCAGAATTGCCGAGCAAGGCCTGATCTGCGACACACCCCTTTCACGGATTCGAAAGGGGAGACAATCATGGCCGGGAAACTGAAAGCACTGGTCGCCGCGGGGCTTGGCTGCGTGGCGACCGTTGCGATTGCACAAGAGATTGATTGGGGCGCACGGCCGACGTTCAAGGAGGACGGCACAGTCGTCGTCCCCTCCTTCGAATTGCCGCCCTCGGTGTTCTCGAGCGAAGAGGCCAAGGCGTTGCAGGCGATGCGCGGCAAGATGGCTGACAAGATGCCGACTTCGATGCCGGCCTCTGTCGAAGAGACTCGCACGCGCCTTGATGTGATGATGGCGCCGCAGCTCAAGTTAATGCGCTCGATGTACGATGTTGTTGTTGAAGAGCATGAGCTCGACGGTGTGCAGGTGCGCGTCGTCAAGCCGGCAGACGGCGACTATGACCGCGACCGGGTGCTGGTAAATCTTCATGGCGGGGCCTTCTCTGTCTGCTGGAACAGCTGTTCGCTGCTCGAATCGATCCCGATCGCTGCGCTGAGCGATATGGAGGTGATTTCCGTCAATTACCGCATGGCGCCCGAGGCCAAGCATCCGGCAGGCGTGGAGGATGTCGCAAAGGTCTATACTCAGCTGCTCAAATATCACGAGCCCGAGCATATCGGCATTTTCGGTTGCTCTGCGGGCGGCGCGTTGACAGCGCAGACAGGCGCGTGGTTGCCCGCGCACGGCCTTCCACAGGCTGGCGCACTCGGAATTTTCGGTGCGGGTGCGGTGCGCTTTCGTGAGGGCGATTCGGCCTATTTCTCCGGCTATGCCAGCGGCGCCTTCCCGCCACCCTCGCCCAAGGGCAAGGAAGGCATGGATATGACGCGCGGCTATTTCGAAGGCGCGGATATGTCGGACAAGTACATTTCACCCGGCCTCCATCAGGACGTGCTGAAAAAGTTTCCGCCGACGCTGATCATCACCGGTACGCGGGCGATGGATATGAGCCCGGCGGTCTATACAAATTCGATGCTGATGAAGGCGGGCGTCGAGACTGACATGATCGTCAGCGAAGGCATGGACCACTGCTTCATCATGTCGCCCAACCTGCCCGAGTCGCAGGACGCCTACGCGGCGATCGTGTCCTTCTTCAAGAAGCATCTGAAGTAGGCACGCGGCGCGAGCGAATGGGCGGGGAGACGAACACCGATTGGGCTGGGCCCCTTGCGGGTATCCGCGTGCTTGATTTCACGCGAGTGTTGGCGGGGCCTTCCGCCTCGCTGGCGCTGGCTGATCTCGGGGCGGAGATCATCAAGATCGAACCGCCCGGCAGCGGTGACGAAACCCGCACCTTTCCACCGATGCGCGACGGCGAGAGCCATTACTTCCTGGCAATCAATCGTGGCAAGAAGAGCATCGTCATCGACCTCAAGAGCGAGGAGGGCGTGGCGCTGGCGAAGGACATTGCCGGCAAGTGCGATATCGTCATCGAAAATTACCGGCCCGGAGTGATGGACCGTCTCGGGCTGGGGTATGAGGCACTGTCGGCGATCAATCCTAGGCTGATCTATTGCGCGATTTCCGGCTTTGGCATGACCGGGCCGCTCAAGGACCGGCCGAGCTTCGATATCGTGCTGCAGGCAATGTCGGGCGCGCTTTCGGTCAATGGCGATCCCGATGGACTGCCAACCAAGCTCGGCATTCCGCTGGGCGACCTAGTGGGCGGGATCAATGGGCCCACTGCGATCCTCGCCGCGCTGCATGAGCGCCATGCGACAGGGAGAGGGCGCTTGATCGATATCAGCCTGATGGACGGGCTGATCGGGATGCTTGGCTATATCGCCCAGCTTGCCTTCTTCAACGGTGAAGATCCCAAGCGGCAGGGCTCGCAGCATCCCAATCTTGTGCCTTATGGTATCTTCCCCGCAAAGGATGGTTCGATCGTCGCCGCCTGCCTTACCAACTCGTTTTGGGGACGTATCTGCAGGGCGCTCGACATGTCTGAATATACTGAGGACCCGCGCTTCGATTCGCTGGAAAAGCGCCGCGATGCGCGTGAAGAGGTGAATGAACTGGTGTCTGTGCGCACGCGCGAAAAGACCGTCGAGGAGCTGTCGGCGCGCTTCGAGGAACACCATGTCGCCTATGCGCCAATCCTGGGTGTCACCGAGGCGCTGGCCCAGCCGCAGGCAGTGGCGCGGGGCATGGTGGTGGAGGCGCAGCACCAGACCTTGGGCTCCATCCCGATCGTCAACCGCTCGATCCGCTTTCCTGAGGACGAACAGCCGATTCCCAATGCGCCGCCCGCGTTGGGCCAGCATACCGGCGAAATCCTTGCCGACATTCTCGAGTTACCACCCGAGCGGATTGAGCAGCTGCGTGTTGCTAAGGTGGTCGCTTGATGGTTGCCGCGCGATGAGCAGCCTGCGCTTCGGCGTCGATGTTGGCGGCACATTCACCGATGCCGTGTTGATCGACGGGGCGCAGGTGTGGACTGCGAAATCGCCGACAACCGCGAATTTCGTCGATGGCGTGATTGCCGCCTGCGAACTGGCGGCCGAGCGGGCGGGCAGCTCCCTGGCCGAAGTCCTGCCGCGTGTTGGACGGTTCGGGCTGGGAACTACGGCCGTCACCAATGCCATCGCCTCGCGGCGCGGTGTACGCACGGGATTGCTGATCACCAAGGGGTTCGAGGAGACGCTGCATCTTTCGCGCGGCCATCTCGTCGAGACAGACCTGCGGATGGACCACGGCTTCGAAATCATGGCGCTGCGCGATATCGCCGGGATTGATGAGCGCATTGACCGGCACGGTGTCGTGATCAAGCCGCTGGACATGGCCGGGGCCGTCGCGGCGGCCCGGCAGTTGGTCGAAGATGGCGTGGAGGCGCTTGCCGTTTCCTTCCTGTGGTCGATCGTCAATCCGAGCCATGAGATCGGCGTGGCGCAGGCGATCCGCGAGGCCTTGCCGGGTATTCCGGTCACTGCCGCCAGCGAGCTGCTGCCGGTCGCGCGCGAATACGAGCGGACCACGCTGGCGGTGCTCAATAGCTATGTCTCGTCGGCCTGCGCCGGTGTCGAGGTGTTGGCCGAAAGACTGGCGGACCTGGGCCTCACCGCGCCGCTATTGCTGGTCCATTCGGGCGGCGGCACGATTTCTGTGCCCGAAGCCAAAGCGCGGCCTGTCTGGCTGGCTGAGTCCGGACCGGCAGCGGGGGTCATGGCGGCTGCCTCCACCGCTGCGCAGGCCGGCGCAAGCCATGCGATCAGCTGCGACATGGGCGGCACCAGTTTTGACGTCTCCGACGTTGCAAACGAAACACCGTCGCGCGTCACCCGCGGCGAGTTGATGGGCATCTGGACCGCACTGCCGCGTGTCGATGTTGAATCGATTGGTGCGGGCGGCGGTTCGATCGGTTGGATCGATGCGCGCAATATGCTGAGGGTTGGGCCGCAATCGGCAGGCTCGCGCCCCGGCCCGGTCTGCTACGGCCACGGCGGCATCGAGCCGACTGTGACCGACGCGCTGGTCGTGCTCGGCTATATCGATGCGGCGAATTTCCTCGGCGGCGACATGCAGCTTGACCGAGAGGGCGCGGTCGCGGCCTGCAAGGCGCTTGGTGAACCGCTTGGGCTCGATGCCGAGGCCGCCGCATGGGGCATCCGCGAGATTGCGCTGGCCGAAATGACCAAGGCGGTGCGCACCCGGCTGGCGCTGCGCGGGCTCGATCCGCGCAATCATGCGTTGGTGAGCTTTGGCGGTTGCGCCTCGCTGTTC
>JAQWKP010000153.1 GCA_029247785.1 Novosphingobium sp. | reverse complement strand
CTACAATGCAGGGATAGGCTTGGGTCGAAAGTTCAATCACGCCCATCAGGTTCTCACGGTCGGCGCGATCGACAGCGTCGACGGGGTGGTCTTTTAGCGGACCGAAGGCCTGGCTCAACTCCAGTTGCATCGCGCTTGTGGTTTCCATGTCTTCGAACACGATCACGCCGCGTTCGATGAACAGTTCATTGATCTGCAAGAGAATATTCTTGTCTGCCAGTGCGTCGCGGTCCAAGCCGGTCACGCGCGACCCGAAGGGCAGCGCTTCTGCCAGCGGATGTATTTCGATGGCTGCCATGGCTATTCTCCTAGGCCCAGTTCTGCGCTTCCTGCCGGATGACGACGTGTACAGCATTACGCAGCTTTCGCGTTGCCTCATCGCCTCTGGTCAGCTGCAGACAGGAGCTGGGAGGCATTATGCATGAACGTTTACGGATTGTGCAATGCCAAGGCGACGACGAAATTGCAGTAAAAATGCCTCTGTCGTGAACGCCCGGATGGAATCGCGGTTGAAACGAGCCGTGGTATCTGGTGCATTATCCCATATGCGCTCAAGGCTGACAGCGCGTCAGAGGAGGAAAAATGGATCTTTACCTGACAGGCAAGCGTGCCCTCATTTCCGGAAGTAGCTCGGGCCTCGGAGCCGAATGTGCACGGCGGTTGGCCAAGGAAGGCTGCAAGGTCGTTGTACATGGCCGTGACCGGGCCCGCAGCGAGCAGGTCGCCGATGACATCCGGCGTTCGGGCGGAGAGGCGGCAGTCACGACGGGCGACCTTGAGCATGACGACGAGGCTCATCAGGTGGCGCGCGAGGCTCTGGAAGCATTCGACGGCATCGATATATTGGTGAACAACGCCGGGCTTCTCATCCGCGAGGATAATCCTGACTGGACGACTGTCCCCAGTTCTGACTGGCTGCGCAGCTTCAATGTCAACGTCGTTTCCGCAGTGCGTCTCGCGCAAAAGTTAGTGCCGCCGATGATCGAGCGCGGCTGGGGCCGGGTGATCAATTTCTCCTCGGTAGCCGGCTATCAGGCACTCGGACAATTGCTCGAATACGGTCCGGCCAAGGCCGGCGTCCACAATCTGACCATCAACCTGTCACAGATGATCTCGCCAAAGGGGGTGACCGTGAATACCATCGCGCCGGGTACGATCATGACCCCGGGCATCGAGCATTTTATGGATGCGATGGTCGATCAGCCGGGTTGGGCCAGTACGCGCGCCGCCAATGAGGAAATCTACGCCAGCAAGCTCTATCCTCAGCCTGTGCCGCGGCTTGGTAAATCCGAGGAGATTGCTGCGGCGGTGGCGCTCCTCGCCAGCCCGCTTTCGGACTACACCACCGGTGCGATGCTGCGTATTGATGGCGGTATCAGCAAGGCGTTGTAAACGGTGGCAACGGGCAATCCAGTATTAACAATTTGATGGAGTAAACGGCATGATGGCATCGGCAGAAGAAGAGCGCGCCGTGGTGTCACTGATCAACCGCTATGCGACCGGTCTCGATAGCGCCGATTGGGCGCTTCTGCGCAGCTGTTGGGCTGATGAAGTCGATGTCGACTACGGCACCGGCGAGACCTGGTCGACAGGTGACGCGCTCAATGAGTTCATGGAGAAGTTTCACAGTGGCCTTACCACCATGCACATGAACGGCAATTTCGTGCTGGAGGATGCGGGTCCAGATCGTGCCCGGGGTCGAACATATTTCAAGGCGGTGCTGCTGCGCGGTGATGGCTCGCTCTTTATGCGCGCCGACGGCTGGTATGATGATTGTTTCGAGAAAATTGTCGGGGAGTGGAAGATTGTCGGCCGAAGAGTTCGTATGATCGATAGTGAGCAGGGCGCATAAGCGGCTAGGCTCCAGCCCAACCGATGCTGCTTTGGACGGCGGGGCGCTTTAACTCGGGCTCTAGGACTTGATTGGAATAAATTGCTGCCCAATCAGAAATTGACAGAGTATCAACTATGGGGCTAGTCACCGGAGATTGGTCACGCCTCGATTGAGAGAACGACAGGTACTCGCATTGCATGGCTGGCGCTTCTTGAACCTGGCTCATCACGCAGCGTGCTGACATAATTCTGCTAGGAAGGTCCACTATGCCCCAGTTGTCTTACGATGTTTATGACGCGGACAACCACCTCTATGAACCGCCCGAAGCGTTGCTGCGGTATCTCCCCAAGGCGTTTCAGCGCGAGTTCTACTTCGCCGATGTAAAGGGGCGGACCAAGTTGGTCATCAATGGGCAGCTCTCCGATTACATTCCCAACCCCACATTTGAGGTCGTCGCGGCTCCGGGTGTCCATGAGAAATGGTACCGCTCCGAAAACACCGAGGGCCTTTCGATGCGGGAGCTTTCGGGAAAACCGATCAATCCGCCCCAGGAATGGCGCGTAGGTGAAGGGCGGGTTGAGACACTTGACCAGCAGGGCGTCCATGCGACCCTCATCTTTCCGACATTGGTTTCGGTCGTTGAGCAGAGATTCTTGGACAAGCCCGAGGTGATCTCTGCGCTTCTTCGATCCTACAACACGTGGCTGGACGAGGAATGGGGCTTTGCCCATGAGGGGCGCTTGTATGGTGTTCCGATGATCAGCCTTGGCGAGTTGGATGAAGCGGTCGACCAGCTTGAAACCGTCCTGACAGCGGGCGCTCGATGCGTTGGCATTCGTCCCGGTCCCGTTCCCGGGTTGCGTGGCGGTCGCTCTCCCGGCGACGCAGAGTTCGACCCGTTCTGGGCGCGCTGCGCGGAGGCAAAAATCTTTGTCTGCCTACATGCATCAGACTCCGGATATTCGGAGATTTACCAATGGTGGACGGCTGGCGCGCGGGCCGAATTTCTTCCGTTCCAGCGCGATCCGCTCACCGAAATGCTCGATTGGTTGACCCGGCCAATAGTCGATACAATTTCCGCCCTGATCTGCCATGGGATATTCGACAGGCATCGAGACTTGCGCGTAGTCAGTGTTGAAAATGGCGCACCCTGGGTCCGACCGCTTCTGGAGCGCTTCGACAGGGTCTATGGGATGATGCCGAATGCATTTGCACGGCATCCAAGGGAAACGTTCCGCGAGCACATCTTTGTCGCTCCAGCATATGAGGATGACATGGATGCGCTTGCGACACATATGCCTGTAGACCGAATCCTCTTTGGAAGCGATTATCCGCATCCGGAGGGCCTTGAGAAACCGCTCGACTACCTCAATGAGTTCGAGAATTTCTCAGATGAGGACACCGAGAAGGTATTTCACGGCAACCTAAAAGGATTGCTGGAAGGCGCTCGCAACTAAAGTAGGGATACCGGTATCCACCGGGTTTGTAATAGCGGGTCTCCCAGCTTCACAATTGCCCGGCCAATAACAGTAGAGGCCTCATGGACGCGGATCCCAGTTCTATCCCCAAAGCAACGAGAACCAACGGAAATGCGCCTGAATCTAAGGCCCAGCACCAGGCTAGGAAATTCGAGCCATCCGGAAGGAAGGGGAAGGAAACCCGTCGTTCGCTCATGCTGGCGGCGCGCCAGCTGCTCGACATGGTTTCCCCACTCAGCCTGTCTGCGGCCTCTATCAGTAAGGAGGCGGGGACTTCTCCTGCGACCTTCTACGTCTACTTCGACAATGTAGAGGACATTCTCTGGGCGATCTGCGACGCGATCACCGATGACACATCTGACCTATTCCCGGACCGTAGCTTTTTGAGGCGGGAAGATCGGCTCGAAAAAGACGCTCTTGCGTTCGTCAATGGATATTGTGACATTTGGTCCCGTCACGGTCCCTTGCTGCTCTATCGCAACATGGAAGCTGATCGCGGAAATTCGCGATTCAATCAGTTGGTGCTTCGCATCGGCCTGCCAATTCTGGAGGGACTAACCGACCGCATCGTCGAAGCCGATCCATCGGTGAAACGCCGCGAAGCCAATGCCGAAGCTGTCGTGCTTATCGCCGCAATCGATCGGGTTGCGTCGGCGCTACACACCTGGCCGGAGAATAGCCTTCTTCCCGACGTGCTATTGAAGGCAGAGGCCCGTGTCCTCACCCGTATGCTTCGGCGAAATTGATACTTCGCCCAGATGCCGACGGTCAAGAAATTCCTGATCGAGAGGACTAAGCAGAAGCTGGATTTCGACATTTGGTCGAGAGTCTCGATTTTGGTCGAAAACGGTTTGACAACGGTAGCGACACACACTTGAATATACATCAATTGTGGGGAGTAGAGCGATTTCTGACCAGCCTGATATGCCGGAGGGTTATGTCTACGAGCCTACGCCGGCTCCGTTTATTGAGCACGTGGGCAAGATCTACATGAAGGATGTGACGCAGCCTGATGGCGTCGTCGAAAAATGGAGTGCGATACGGATCGAACCGCATCAGGTGAATGCCTGGAATTTCGCTCACGGTGGCCTCCTGGCGACCATGGCGGAGGTAGGCACTGCAACTGCAGGTTGGGATCCAGACGGTCCGCCATGCGTCGCAGTCGATCTTTCCATTCAGTTCATCGGTGCGCCCAAACTCGGCGAAATTCTCGAGGTGTGCGGAACTCTGACGAAGCGGACTAGAAGCATGATCTTTACCGCCGCGCGCGGTGAGGTTGATGGCAATCCCGTTTTGTTTGCCACATCGATCCAGAAGATCGTCGGCGTGTAGCGGATCAGACCCGGAAGGAATTCAATTGTGAGCCTGGTGGAATACGAAGTTCAGGACAGGGTGGCAGTGATCACTCTTAACCGTCCTGATCAGCGAAACGCACAAAATGCAGGCCTTCTCAAAGAGCTGGATGAATGTTTCGATCGCGCGGTCGAAGAGAAGGAAGTGCGGGTCATCGTCCTTCGAGGCAACGGCAAGCATTTTTCTGCAGGTCACGATCTGTCAGACGAGGCACAGAGCGGGCCGCCTTGGGACCACATGTTCGACAATGTGAAAGAAGACGGTCTGCTTGACATGTACAAGTGGGAGCTTGGCCATTTCTTCGGCTATTCGCGCAAGTGGCGTGACCTTCCCAAACCAACGATTGCCTCTGTTCAGGGAGCCTGTGTCGCCGCCGGCCTCATGCTGTGCTGGCCTTGTGACCTGATCATTGCATCCGAAGATGCGCGCTTCGGCGATCCGGTTATCCGGATGGGTATCGCCGGGGTGGAGTATCAGGGCCACGCTTGGGAATTCGGCGCGCGCAAGGCAAAGGAGTTACTCTTTACCGCTGAGTTCATCAGTGCGGAGGAGGCACGCCAGCTCGGAATGGTGAACCGCGTCGTTCCTCGGGAAAAGCTTGAAGAGGAAACTCTCGCGCTTGCCAACCAGATCGCGCAAATGCACCCGCATGCGCTGATGCTCGCCAAGCGGACCATCAATCAGACCCTTGATGCGCAAGGGCAGCACCAGGCGCTGCAGTCAGCCTTCGATATCCATTCGCTCGGGCATGCCAATGCGTGGATTACGTCGGGCTATCCAGTAATGGTAGGCCTTGAAGAAATGTCCCAGGGCAACAAAGCGCTCAAGAGCAAGAAGACCGAATAGCCGAGAAAAAGAGGGGAAATTGAGAAACCGTCGGCTGAAATCGTGGTTTGAGGATCGCCATGTCCTTTCTTGAGGGAGCGCACCGCTCGCAGCTAATCTTGCCAGATTTGGCGCTACTCCACGATCAAGATGGTCGGCACGAAAGCAATCTAGGAGCACAAGTATTGTGATTGGCTTGGAATTTTTGCCTCTTCGGCCCCTTCGACACCGAGTTAGTTTGCGTCGCTTGCAGCCATAGCAACGGTGGGGCAGCCTATGATGAGAATACAAATCTGTGAAAGCAATTTCTGAATGAATCGGCCCAACTTGAATTCCTCAATGTGTTGCGCTTGTTTGTTGTCCTGAGATTTAGCGAAGCCGCCAATGATCAGCAACAGAGAGATCCAGAGAGAGATCCAGACGGCTGCCTTCAGGCGCGATGCTTTAGGGACAGGTGACCGATGTGGAGGCGCGAGCTCAAATGCGGAGGACTTACCAGTCGTGACACGAATTGGCGGTGTCCTATCTATCCTTTTCGAATGGGTTCAGACCGAAGCGGAAATTGGTCCTATGGTGACCTTTGGCTGACAGCGGGCGAGCCGGATGCGTGGCTTTCCCCACTGAAAGCGCCAATCAAAGTCATCGATTTTAGATTATAGGCTTGACCAGCACTTTCTGGGCCTGAACACCAAAGCTATTCTGGAAACCGGATAGGTGACGAATCTCCTTGTCAGACCTGGACCATTTGTACCGGGCGCGTGAATCGCGTGGCAAAGAGTAGTCCAGCTGCGACCAGATCCACCACAATGAAGGCGCCGAAACCCACGTCATAGTCTCCTGTTCGGTCGAACACTTCGCCGATGAAGCGAATGCCCACGGCCCCGATCACCGCTGTGATCGGGGCTATCAGCCCACGCACGCTGCCAAAAGCCGCGATGCCGAACCTATCGGCAAGCAGTGCATAATAGATCGGTGTTATTGTTGCGGTCGTGACGCCCATTATCACCGCCGAAATGAGCAGCAGCGAATAGCTCTCACTGACGAGAAGTACGGCGTTGGGAAGGACGCCAAGGCCAACAAGAGCAGTAATGAGGAGAATTCTGTCCAGCCGGTCGGCAAAGAATGCAAGAACAAGCTTTGCGGCGATTGCTGCGACGCCTGCCACCGAAACAAGGCTTGCCGCCTGTATCATGCTCAGCCCGCTTTCGAGAGCCAGCGGTACGATGGTGATCATCAGCGCCTGTGGGACTGCCAATCCCAACCCGACACCAATCGCGATAGTCCAGAACTGGGGCATCCTCACCAGAGACATGGCAGGAGGCGGCGCGCCAAGTTCTTGCGAGGCAGCCGCAGCGGGCACTGGCGAAGCGGTCTGGCTCTCGACATCGCCCGGGCCGGGTTGCACGCGGATGGCAAGCGAAATAACGAGCAGAAGTACGCTGAGGGCTGCCCCAACGATCAGTAGTGCCGTACGCCACCCTTCCGCCTCAATCAGTAGTCCAATAACCGGGACAACCACGATACTGCCAAGTGAGAGCCCGATGACAGCGAGAGTCATTGCCCGGCCGCGATGAACCACAAACCATCGCGCAAGCAACACCGACATTGTCAGCGTTCCCGCCCCCATGATTCCGGCCGCCAGCGGCAAGGCGATTATCGCTGCGCTGAGCCAGAGAGACTGAGAAAGCCCCAGAGCAGCGAGGCTTCCACCGACAAGCACGGCGCTGGCAATCATGACCTTCTTCAATGACACCCGGTCAAGCAGCCGCCCAATGAACGGGGCGAGGATAGCGCTGCCGAAGTTCAGGAAGATCATTCCGGTATTCATGTCGGCCCGGGAAAGATCAAACTCCGCCGACACCGGTTGGACGAACAGGCCGAATGCGGCGAAAGTGCCGCCAATAACCAGCATGTAGACGAGCATGGATGCGCCGACGATGAACCATCCATAATAATATCGCTGCATGGTTGCCTTCTTACTTGGTCTTGCTGCGGGCGCAATGGCAGCCCTAATTCCGAGCGAGCAAAGCGGAGCCCTCAGGCCAGTCTCAGCCTAACGCAATTGCGCTCAACACAAGCATTGTGCCACGACGGAAGGCGGAGAATGCGGTTGTGAATTAAGGAGTTGAGCTTGTCGTGCTTGAGGTTTCGGTGAAGCCTGTCAGAATGATCTCGAAGTTCTGCACGATACCGTGAAGCGGTTCATCGCAGAAAAGCCCGGCTGATACTTGGCGCGCTCTGAATGGGATTCAGAGTCTGTTGTATTGGGGCTATGTCGGAATCCTCTGGGGCAAAGGAGTAGCACGGATGAGCGAAAAGGTTCTCGACGGAAAGGTCATTATCGTCACCGGGTCATCGCGTGGGATTGGCAAGGGCCTTGCGATCGGCCTCGCCGAGGCCGGCGCGAAAGTGGTAGTTTCGGCGCGCACGGTCGACAGTTCCAGTCCCGGCCTGCCCGGAACGATCAAGGATACCGTCGACGCAATTACGTCTGTCGGCGGAACTGCTATCGCTATCCGCGCCGACATTTCCATTGAAGATGACATTGTAAACCTCATTGAACAGACAGTGCAGAATTTTGGTCGCATCGATTGCCTGGTGAACAATGCCATGGCGCCAACCCGCGGCATTTTTGACGAAGCAACCGCCGAAATGTGGGATGAATCCATGCGGACCAATGTGCGCAGCCTGTTCCTGTTCTCACGTGAAGTGATCCCTGTGATGGCCAGAAACGGCGGCGGTAGTATCATCAACGTCTCGTCAGGCGGCGCCGCACATGAATCGAATCCGCAATTGCCGCCCGGCTACACGACCTATGTCGTCGCCAAGGCTGCCATGGAACGCTACAGCACGAGCCTAGCGCCTGAAGTGGCTCAGCGTGGCGTCGCGATCAACGCCATGCGGCCCGGCGCTGTAAAAACTGAACTCAGCACGCTTGAGATGCCCGCCGATACTGACTGGAGTGATTGGCAGGAACCAAAGGAAGTTGTGCCTGCCGTGGTGTTTCTCGCCCAGCAGCGCGGCGATGGCTTTACGGGTCGCGTCGTCAATTCGCCCGATTATCTCAAGCTTTGGCCCTGACGACGCGTCAGACCTTGATCTCGACTGACTGGCCAGCCAGCCACCGCCGCAGCACAAGGTAGCGCCCGTGCAGGGCCCCGTGATCGAAATTTCCGAAGCTCAGCATCGTCCCGTCATGCCCCTCGGCGGCTGGAAGCCATTTGATCAATTCAAGACCCTCGCGAACACCATGGCGAGTGAATTCTGATGAGCGGGCGAGGCCTTCGCCCAGCAGCGTTCCCAAGTCGTAGACAAAGCCGACCCGGGTCTGGAATGGTGTGCCGGCGGGGAGTTTTTGGCGCACCTCTGCCAGCATCTTATTATCGTCGGCAATCATGTCGAGATAGATCCAGCCATCCATCTTTTCTGCAAAACCAGGTCGATAGCCCCACAGGCCAGCGGTGTTCATGATCCTAGTCTGATCGACGCCCGCTTCTTGCATGGCCTCGGAGACGGCTGGCAGCGCGAGACCAAGCCCAAGATATACCACGGCATCCACATGTGCGGATTTGATTACAGCAATCTGGTCGACAGCATCGGCCGGCTCAGGTGCAATCGAGATGGAGGTTGCCACCAGAATCCCTAGATCATCGCATTCTGCCTGAAGGAAGCTGAAATAGCGGCGCCCAATCGGGGATTTATCAAAGACGACACCGATGCGATCGATTCCCAGACGCTTGAGATGCCTGGCGATGATGACCCCTTCGTCTTCATGCGAGCCGACCTGGAGATGAAACATCCAGTCGCTTCTGGCGCGCTCGGTTCCGGCATAGTTGATCGTCGGAACCTGATATCGGTCCGCCAGCGGTGTTGCCACCAGCGCGTTGTCTCCGATCGCGGGGCCGAGGATCGCCAGGACGCCCTGCGCTTCCAGCTCGGCGAAGGCACCCTCTACGGCATGGGCGGTTCCGCCCGGAAGCCCCAGGCCATAGGCAGAGACAAATTTGACTTCCCGATCGATCCGGCCGCTGGCAATGATTGGATCGAGCGACAGACGGACGAAACTTTCAAACTGACGTGATGAATCATCGGCAGGCTCCGCTGCGGACATGTCCGAGAGAATTCCAATGAGAAGTGGATCGGCCACAAATAGCTCCTTAGGTCAGAGTACAATCCTGGTATTGAGGTGCCTGGTCTTCTGGATCATGTCGGCACCGGTTGCGCTCGTATGAGCGAGGCGTCGGCCTCGAATGAAGGGTGATAGTAGGCGGCGAGTTCGCGGTGCCGCAAGTGCCGATGTTTGATGCACTGCTGGATAGTCCCTCAAGGCGTTTGAGGATGGTCTCGGCCCTGCCGAAATGGGCTTCCTGATTGAGACTTTCCTGTGTCGTGTCGACTGCGATTTCTTTGACATGGAATGATGTTCGGTTGCTATCCGGTTTTCAGTGGGGCTGGAACCGCCTGCCGGTGAAGGTTAAACGGAATTCGGAGAGAGCCTGAATGCGCAGGATAGAACCGAAGATCGACCTTGGTGTCGCTGCCGGCAATCATTGCGGTGAAACGCTGATCTTGATGATGACCTGCCGTTCAACAATTCCACCAAAGTGGTCTTCGGCTGCGCAGACATGAAACGGCTGTTGATCACTTCGACGAGCTTGTCGCTGGGCGGAACCAATCCGCTCGCGTTAGATGGCGGTTTGTTCGCTTTCGTTGCCGAGTTTGCGGGTTTGCCGTATCCGGTGCTCAAAACATAACAAGGAGAGAGACATGGCTTCCCTGCGCGATACGCTCAAAAGCGGCGTTACCATTGGCACCTGGCTGCAAATCGGCAGCTTCCAGACCGCTGAGATCATGGGGCAGGTCGGCCTCGACTGGGTGATCATTGATACCCAGCATGGCGGGATGTCCGAGCCCGATCTACTGCCTATCATCCAGGCCTTGAACTACACCGGCACGCCGACTCTGGTGCGCGTCAACTGGCTCGATCCCGCCCTCATCATGCGGGTCGGCGATCTTGGCGCCGATGGTGTTGTAATTCCGATGGTCAACACCCCCGAGGATGCCGAGCTTGCGGTCAGGGCGATCCGCTATCCGCCCCGCGGCATGCGTTCCTTCGGCCCGCTACGCAACTACGACATGGGCGGCGAGAACGAGGAGGCGCTTTGCCTGTGCATGATTGAGACGGTCAAAGCCCTCGCGAATGTTGAAGAGATTGCGGCGATACCAGGCCTGGACGGGCTGCTGGTCGGCCCTGCTGATCTCGCCTTGAGCATGGGGCGGCAATTCTCGATCCCGATGGAAGCCGAGGTGCTCGACGCGATCGAAAAGGTAGCGCAGGCCTGTAACAAACACGGCCTAATCGCTGCTTCGGTCGGAATGGGTGCCGACAATATCGGCGAGCAAATCCGGCGCGGGATCAACTTTATCACCGCTGGTGCTGATTCCATGTTCCTGCGACAGGCTGCTGCTCTGGAAGTCCAGCAGGTTCGGATGGGGCTCGGTCTGGAAGCCAAGTCGTGAGCGGCGCTCCCGCGATCGAGAGCCTGGGAGTGCGGGAGGCGTTGGACGCCGCCCTCGGGGCTCAGTACATCCTCGCGGGCGATGATATCGGCGAGCGCTACCGCGCCGATATCATTGGCAAATATCGCAGCGCGCCAGCCTTTCTTGCCAAACCGGCGACGACGGAGGACGTGGCGGCGGTGGTGAAGATCGCCGCTTCCCATGATCTGTCGATAACAATGGTCGGCGGCCAGACGGGCACCTGCGGTGGCGCGATTGCGAGGGATGGCGGCATCGCCCTTTCGCTCGAGCGGATGAACCGCATCGCCGAGATCGACACCATCTCGATGACCTTGACGGTCGAAGCCGGCTGCATCCTGCAGATCGCCCAGGAAGCGGTCGAGAAGGAGGGCGCTTTCCTGCCGCTCGATCTTGGCTCACGCGGCAGCGCTGTGATTGGCGGCTGCATTGCTGCGAATTCCGGCGGCAACCGCGTGCTGCGCTGGGGCATGATGCGCGACATGGTGATCGGCTTGGAAGTCGTGCTGGCCGACGGCACCGTGGTCTCCTCGCTGACCAAGATGATCAAGGACAATGCCGGCTATCACTGGAAGGAACTGATGATCGGCAGTGAAGGGACGCTGGGCATCGTCACCAAGGCAGTGTTGCGGCTGCGTCCCAATCCACTGACCAACCAGACCGCGCTCGTCGCCTTGCCGAGCTTCGACATGGTTGCGAGGCTGTTGCGCGATCTCGAAGTAAGTCTGTCGGGCCAGCTTTCCTCCTTCGAGTTGATGTGGGGCGAGTTCTTCGAGCTTATTACTACCGCTCAACTCGCGGCGCGACCGCGGCCGATGGCACTCGGCCATCCCTACTACGTGCTTGTCGAAAGATTGGGCGGTGATTCCCTGGTGGATGCGGAACAGTTCGAGCGGGTGCTTGCCGACCAGATCGAGGCTGGCGTGATCGTGGATGCGGTTGTCGCTAAGTCTGAAAATGAGCGCCAAGCGCTTTGGGCGGTGCGCGAAGACCTGCGCGGGGGCTTCGATCCGCTACAGCCCTGCAGCGTTTACGACGTTGGCATGGCGCTGGTCGACATGCCGACATTCGTTACCGAGGTGCAGCACAATATGGAAGCCGCCTATCCGGGAGCAAAGCTGGTGTTCTACGGCCATGCAGGCGATGGCAATTTGCATCTGGTCGTCTCCGTCGGGAAGGACCGCGCTGGAAATGAAGATGACATCGACCGGGTCGTCTATGAGACCGTGCAGACGGTGGGCGGCTCGATCGCGGCCGAACATGGTATCGGCATGTCGCGGCTGCCCTTCATCGGCCTCACCCGTTCCGAGGCGGAACTGGCCTTGATGGCGCGGATAAAGCAAGCGCTCGACCCGCAGGGCATGCTCAATCCTGGCAAGGTAGTGGCGCTTTGAACCCAATGGCAGGCAGGTGACGATCATGGCAACAACAGACACTGTTGGCGTGCCCAGCGTCGATATCAATCTCTACGACCCCGCCTTGGTGGATGATCCCTGGCCGGTTCTCGCGAAAATCCGCGAAGAGGGTGACCTGGTGTGGAACGAGCAGGGCTATTGGATGACGGGACAGGATCGGGTCTGTCGGCACGCCTTCAACCAGCCCGAAAGTCTCAACCATGAAGGGCTGATCGCTTCCTTCTTCGGCAACGATGCCTTCATCACTATCGACGAACGCGCACGGCACAATGTTCTGCGCAATGTCTGGGTGTCTGCTTTCGGCCACAACGGAGTGGAAAAGCTTGTTCCGGCGGTGCGGCGGATTGTTGCCGACATGATCGAACCGGTCATGGAGGACTTGCATGATGGTCGGCCGGTCGATCTCTTTCCGGCTCTGTGTCGACCGCTGCCGGCACATGTAATCGCGCATATGATGGGCGTTTCCGGCGAGATGACACCCACCGTGATCGAATGGGCTGACGCCATGGCCAATGCGACGCTGGGCGGATTTCCGATTGACTATGAAAGCGATCCCTATTGGCTAGCCTGTGAGAAGGCCAAGGAAGAGCTGGCGGCGTTCCTGATCGAGCAACTCGACTATCGTCGCAAGCAGCCGGGTGACGATCTGATCAGCACCATGGTCCATTCCGAAGTGGCAAAGGGCTTGTCCGACGAGGCGATGATGGTGAACGTTCGCCAGTTGCTCTTTGCCGGTAACGAGACGACGTCCAACTGGCTCGGTCATATTGTCGTGACCTTTGCCAGCTACCAGGATGAGTGGCGGGTGATCCGGGAGCAGCGCAATCTCGTTCCCGACGCGCTGGAGGAAGTGCTGCGGTGGCAGGGCGTGACCCAGGTGATGATGCGCAGCGTTGGTGAGGGAGGGGCGATCATTGCCGGGCATGAGCTATCGCCCGGAGCAGAAGTCGTACTGCTGCTCGGCGCGGCCGGCCGCGATCCAGAACGCTACGCGCGCGCCGATGAATTTGACTTCCGGCGCGTAGCCAAGCCGAATCTCGCTTTCGGATATGGCTTGCACACGTGCCTGGGTGCGATTTTGGCGCGAATGGAAGCGTTGGAAGTCACAAATGCGCTGCTCGACAATCTTCCGGCCTATCGCATGGCAAGACCAGTTTCTTACCACAATTTCAGCTTGCGCGGCCCGGTTTCGACCTGGGTCGAGATGGTTGCGACATGACCGGTCGCCAGGGGGGCACGAACTGATGGGGGCCTTTAAATTCAAGTTCACAGGCGGCACGCAGCCGATCAGTGTTGAGGACTGGCAGAAGCGGGCGATACGCAAGCTGCCCGATTTGGCGCTTAGCTATTTCGAAGGCGGTGCCGATGATCTGACGACCATGCGGGAAAATATGTCGTCCTTCCGCGCATGGCGGCTGCGCCAGCGGGTGCTGACGGGTGTTTCCAATCCCGACATGACGGCGACCGTAGCGAATACACAAGTCTCGATGCCGGTAGCGCTGGCACCGGTAGGGGCAATGGGCCTTGGCCATTACACTGGCGATTGCGCCGCTGCGCGCGCGGCAGAGAGCTGCGGCACGCGCATGGTTCTGAGCACGGCATCGAGCTACAATCTTGAGGAAGTTGGTGAGGCAACCCAGGAGAACCACTTCTTCCAGCTCTATCCGATCGGCGGACGCGAGCGGATCGCGAAATTGTTGGAACGTGCCCGCGCGGCAGGATTCACCGCGTTGTTCGTCACGGTGGATGTGATGACCATTGGCAATCGTGAAGGGGAACGGCGGTGGAACTTCGTTTTGCCGTGGACCGTCACCCCGAGCCGCGCGCTGCACTTGCTACCGCATTGGAAATGGATTTACAGGACGCTGAAGCACAAGCGGATCGCATCCTCTCACTATCTGGAAATGGCCAAAGAAGTCGCGCAGGAAGAACAGGATGCTGCGGGCGGTCTTGGCAAGGGCATCGCGGATGCAGTGGTATCGAAGGAGACCATGGCCAAGCTGATGATGGGCGAACTGAACTGGGACGACATCGCCTTCATCCGCGACAATTGGAAAGGCCCGCTTTACATCAAGGGTATTCTCGATCCCGACGATGCAGAGCAGGCCGTCGACCGGATTGGCGCAGACGGCGTCGTCGTTTCCAACCACGGCGGGCGGCAGCTCGACCGGAGTCTTGCTTCGATCGATGCTCTGTCACCCATCGTCGAGCGTATTGGGGATCGGGCCGAAGTATATCTCGACGGCGGGGTGCGGCGGGGAACCGACGTCATAACCGCTTTGTGCCTGGGTGCACGCGGCGTCTTCATTGGTCGGCCGTTTCTATATGGCCTGATATCCGAAGGAGAGAGCGGCGTCCGGTCGGTGCTCGAAATCTTTCGTGAGGAGATAAAGCGCGACCTTATCCTAATGGGCTGCCCATCAATTGCGGTTCTTGATCGTTCCTGGCTGATCAGGGCGGACCAGCCTTGAGCGCAGCCGTGATATTGGCGATTGCTTGTGTGCTTGCCTGGACAACGCGCGCGCCGATAGAGTGATCGTGACGGCAGCGCGACGCAAACGACACTTCGTTCCCCGTCAGGCGACTGCTTCGACCACTTCCTTGCGGCCTAGCGCATAGTCGCCAAAGATAGTTGTGCGCCGCATGAGGCGCTTCATGCCCATCGGTGTGCCCGTTGCACAGTGCAGGATGCGCCAATTGTCCCACAGCACCATCTCACCGGGGACATATTTGTGATAGTATCTGCGTTGGGGCTTCATCAGATGCGCAATCACTTCGCGTAGCAGCGCGTCGCCTTCTTTGTTTTCCATTCCTTCGATGCCGTCGGCAAACCAGGGCGAGACGTTGATCACTTTGCGGCCGGTATGTTCCTGCTCATAGACCATCGGATGGATCACCCGCTGCAGAGTGGAAGAGGCCTTGTTCGAGTCCTCCTGAAATGCGCTGAGACGAACGCGGCGATCGGGCTGATCCCCGAACCGGCCCTCGGTGCTGTCGCGAGTGTATTGATAGATCACGTTCAGCCCTTCGATCCGCTCCTGCAGGTCTTTGGGTAGCGCTTCATAGGCCGAGATCTGGTCAAGAAAGCCGGTCTCGCCGCCTTGCTCGGGCACCGTAATCGACCAGAGAATTCCGCCATGGTTGAGCTTGTCGGTGTAGATTGAATCCTTGTGCCAGGCCAGCCAGCCGGCGCGCGTTTCGCCATCGACCTCGTAGATGCCGCCGGCCTCTTCATCGATCTTGACGCTGACCTTGTCCTCGTGCGGCCAGTCGCTCTCCAGAAGCAGGGGGTGCACCTCGCACTCGCCGAAGACTTCTGACAGCTTGAGCTGTGTTTCGAGCCCGTCGGTCTCACGGAATACAACTAGGCCCTTGTCGATCCAAAGATCGTAGAGCTGTTTTCGTACAGACTCGTCGTCCAGCATTTCTGGTTTAAAACCGGTTACAACAACGCCGAAATCGGACTGTCCCGGCAGTGGCGACAAGCTGTAATCCATCATTTCTCTCCTTCGCGTCTATTGCCTCATGCGCGTCGAACACGATCCATGCCCGCTGGCAAACAAGATAACAGAGGCAGGCATTACCTGCCAGCCGGGTCCGCAAACCCTGACCTGTTCACTGACCGCGCTCGGCTGGATCGTCCGGATAGATATCGGGTGCCTTGGTAGTGACCCCTGCATCCAGTGGTACTTCCAACCCGTTGATATAATTGGCCTCTTCGCTAGCAAGAAAAGCGGCAAGGTGGGCGGTGTCCCAGCCTGTGCCTTGCTTGCCTGTCGGCGATCCCTTGTCGCGCATCGCGCTGACCGCCTCGGCATGTTCGCCCAGCATGCCGCGTACCATCGGACTGTCGATCATGCCGATTGCAATACAGTTGCAGGTGATACCCTTGTCGGCAAACTCGACCGCCATAAGCTTGGTCAGCTTGGCGACTGCCGCCTTGGAAATGCCGTAAGTCATCGGCTGGTTTATGCCGAGCGATCGCAGGCTGGCGATCGACGAGACCGTGATGATCCGCCCCCATTTCTGCTCGATCATCGGTTTGACCGCGGCACGCGCCGACAAGAACGTGCTCTTGAGATTGACGTTCATCACCCGGTCCCATTCATCTTCGGTATCGTCGAAGAATGTGTAGCGACCATTGATCCCCACAATATGGGCGAGAATGTCGAGCGTGCCGAACTCTGACAGCGTTTTGGCGACCATGGCCTGCATGTCGGATTCAGACGTGACGTCAGCTTCAACGACCAGCGCCTTGCCGCCCTCGCCTGTTATCAGACCGGCGGTCTCCTCTGCGGCACCGCGATTGATGTCGACGACGACGACGCTCGCGCCTTCGCGGGCGAACTGCACGGCGGTGCATTTGCCGTTGCCCCAGCCCGGACCCGAACTGCCTCCGCCATTGACGATAGCAACTTTGCCTTCGAGGCGTTTTGTCATCTCGTTCCTTCCCTATGCTCGGTTCGGCCATGGGTGGCGCAATCGCGAAATCATATCGAATGGTCGATTCAGATTGTTGGCAGAGCGCGACAGAGAAGCGACGCTTGCCAAGTCCGCGCAGCTGAAGCTAGACACAGGCTCGGTTCCAAGGAAAAAAGAGCAGCCTGTGCAACGAATACCCTACCCCGATCCCGCAACCCTGCCCGAAGCGATGCGCAAGGTCGTCGAGGCCAACCCGGCCAATGTCACCCGTATCCTCGCCGGAGCGTCCCAGCCTGTGTTCAACGGCTTTGCCGCTCTCTCCAGTGCCTTTACCGGAGGCGGATCGCCATTGCCGCCCAAGCTGCGTGAAATTGCTATCCTGCGAGTGGGGTATCTATCTAACGCTGCTTACGAGGTCTTCCAGCATGAGGCGCTCGCCCGTTATGTAGGGCTAAACGAAGAGCAGATTGGCGCGATCAAGACCGGCGGCGCGGCGGCGGTTGCGCTTGGCGAGGCAGGTGCGGCCGTGCTCGCCTATACCGACGACCTGGTGAAAAATGTTCGGCCTGGCGACGAAACACTAGCCGGGGTTCGCAAGCATCTGGACGACGTTAATGTCACCGACCTGACTCTGGTAATCGGCATGTACATGATGGTCAGCCGCTTTCTCGAAGCCACCGGCATCGAGATCGACGACGCGCCGATCGACTGGAAAGACGTGACGAAGCCGGAAGCTTAGGGGCACGTCGGCCCAACTGAATGTTCGGGCGCAGCGGCGATGCCCTGAGGGTATACGGGTTAGGGAGGTTCGGTTTTGGCAATGTCCGAAGTGGAGAGTCATGATATTATTGTGGTGGGCGCTGGTTTTGCCGGCCTCTACGGCATCCACCGCCTGCGCAATGACGGATGGGACGTATTGGGTATTGAGAGCGGCTCGGATGTCGGCGGTGTCTGGTATCACAACCGGTATCCCGGCGCGCGTTGTGACACCCTTTCGGTGGATTACAGCTATTCCTTCAGCAAAGAGTTGGAACAGGAATGGGACTGGTCCGAACGCTACGCGACGCAAGGGGAAATCCTGGGCTATATCCGGCATGTTGCCGACCGGTTTGATCTGCGCCGCAACTTCGTGTTCGATACGCGCGTCACCGGCATGGAGAGGAATGACGGGACTGGCCTCTGGACCATCGAAACCAATACCGGAAAGCGCTATTGCGCGCGCTTCGTGCTGCTCGCGACAGGACCGCTTTCTGCTCCGCTAGATCCGGGCATTTCCGGTCTGGATGATTTCAAGGGCGAACTCTGCCGTACTTCGGCCTGGCCGCATGAACCGGTCAGTTTCGAAGGCAAGCGGATCGGCGTTGTCGGAACCGGCTCATCGGGCGTCCAGTCGATCCCTGAAATTGCCAAGACGGCTGGACACATCACCGTATTTCAGAGGACACCCGCCTACTCTATTCCCGCCCGCAACCGACCGATGGCACCTGCGGAGCTTGACGGGTTCAAGCAGAAATATTCCGAACACCGACAGGAAGTTCGCTCAAATTACACCGGGTTTACCCTGGAAACGACGGGCAAGACGGCAGCGGAATGCAGCGAGACAGAGCAACGAACGCACCTTGATGAGGTTTTTGCAGCCGGCAGCCTCGGCATCGTCGCCACGTTCACGGATGTCCTGTTCAATGTGGAAGCTAATGAGGTTGTCGCCGAATATGTTCGGGATCGCATCCGCGAACGCGTCGAGGATCCCGAAACGGCCGAGAAGCTTGTTCCGAAGACCTATCCGATTGGCACGAAACGGCCCTGTCTCGATACGGGCTACTACGAGGTCTTCAACCAGCCCAACGCAAGGCTGGTCGATATTAACGACACGCCAATCGAGCGGTTTACCGAGACTGGCATCCAGACATCTGCGGAACATCACGATCTTGATATGATCGTTCTGGCGACCGGCTTCGATGCCTTGACGGGAGCGATACTCGCCATCGATCCGGTCAACGGCAATGGTGATCGCCTGTCCGATGCGTGGCGCGACGGCCCGGGAACCTATCTGGGACTTGCCGCTGCCGGGTTTCCAAATCTGTTCCTGATTTCTGCTGCCGGGGGAACCTCTGTTTTCGGCAATATGGTGACCGTCGCGGAAGAGGCGATCGACTGGGTGGCGGGCGCTCTAGCCTGGATGTCGGAGAACCGGCTGGAGACTATGGAGGCCAGGCCCGAGGCGCAGGATGAGTGGACGCGCCATGTCCTGGAGATCGGAAATTCTTCGCTCTTACCAGCGACAAACAGCTGGTACGTCGGTGCCAATGTACCGGGCAAGCCTCGTTCATTTTCCGTCTATCTTGGGGGGTTCAACATCTACACTGAGAAATGTCGGGAAGTCGCTGAAAACGGGTATGAGGGGTTTAGCGCCCGGTAACAGGCGGCTTATCAGCCCTTACTCCAGCGATCGCGGTTCGACCGGAACCATGCGGTAGAGATCGCCGCTGTCGGTCAGCAGATAGATCATGCCGTCCGGCCCGGTGTCGATATCGCGAATGCGGTCAACATTGTGCAGCACTGTCTCGATCAGCGTCGCCCGGTCACCTTCCACGGTTACGCGGAACAGATCCCGCTGCTTGAATGATCCGACCAGAAAGCTGCCTTTCCAGCGCGGAAAAGCAGCGCCATCATACCATTCGACATCCGATACGGCAGGGGAGGGGACCCAACTGACGACGGGTTGCTCCATGCCCTGGCGCGCCGTATTCGATCCCACCGGCACAGCATCGTAGCGGTGGCCCCAGGTGATTACCGGCCACCCATAATTGCGTCCCTTGCTGACTCGATTAAGCTCGTCGCCGCCGCGCGGGCCGTTCTCGACGTTCCAGAGCTGGCCGTCGCCGTCGAAGGTCAGACCGGAAGGCTCGCGGTGGCCATAGCTCCAGATATAAGGAAACGCGCCGTCCCGTGAGACGAAGGGATTGTCTGTAGGCACCCTGCCGTCGTCGCTGATCCGCAGAATCTTGCCCTCAGAGCGCGTCAGATCCTGTGAAGGTTCCTCCTCGCCGGCGCCTTCGTAATCCTTGTAGGAAAACGGTGTGCCGACGTAGAGAAAGCCCTTGTCATCGAATTTCATCCGCAGCGAATCGGTGTTGTGAGAGGGGAATGTGAGCACATCCTCATTTTCGACCCACCGGCCATTCTTCAGCCGCCCGCGATGGATGGTGATGGCGATCGGCGCGGCTTCCAGTTTGGGCTTGGCCATCGTCCTGGCCGTCATCAGATAGATCCACCCGTTGCTGGCATAATTCGGGTGCAATGCGATGCTGAGGTTGGCGCGGCGGAACCAGTTGGTCATGCCGGTGATGTCGCCGCGCGGGGCTCCGGCAACCGCGTTTGGCAGCAGTTTTCCATCGGCAAACATCCGCAGCGGGCCAGCAGTTTCGGAAATCAGGATCATACCGTTCGGTAGGAATGCGAAGGCATAGGGCGGGCCGACCTTGGCCAGCGATTCCACTCGGAAATCCTCCAAGGCAGTATGTACAATGCCCTCAGGCGGTCCCTGCGGACGGTTTTGTGCGGCGCGTATGCGTTCTTCGGGGGTTAGCTTCTCTGCGCGGTCAAACAGAAAGGCGATCACGTCGTCGATTTCAGGGTCCGTAAGCTCGGCGCCGCCCATCGGCAGCATCTGCGGCATGAAACCATTGCGGATGCTCTCGGCAATGCTCGCCGGATCACCGCCGTGCGTCCATTGGGGACCGAGCAGAGCCGGGCCGGTCTCGCCCATGGCCCCGACGCCGTGGCAACCCACGCAGTTCTTGCTGACATAGAGCTCTGCGCCTCGCACCGGATCGCCACCGGCTTGAGATGCCAAGCCAGCGCCAGATAGGACCAACCCGGAAATGGCAGCCAGAAGTCCAACGATCCAGATACGCATCAGGCTATCCCCCAGTTCCCGTCAGGCGGGACAATCTCGTTGATCCCATTAGTCTGAACAAGGCCCTATTTCATGTTTTGCCCTTGTGCCTCGCAGGTTGCTCCTGGCGATCTGGGTCGCCCGACCGAGCGGTGAGATCCGACATGACCGGCAATGTCCCGCACAATCAAGACATTCTGGCCTATGATCTGGATGATGGGGCTGTTCCGGACCTGCTTTCGGGAGATTGAGGCGCGGGCAGAGTTCAGGACGACGGTTTGCAAGCCACAGCAAGGGGCTCTTCAATGAGCGACATGACGATGGACGACATGATCATGGTCAGCGTCGATGACCATGCGATCGAGCCGCCCGACCTGTTCATCGGCCGGATGCCGGAGCAATTCCGCGATGACGTTCCGCGTGTCGCCAAATTCGCCAATGGCGACGAGCGGTGGATGGTAGAGGGACGCGCTTGGGCCGGGGTTGGCTCGGCCGCAGTTGCCGGAAGGCGGCGCGAGGAACTAGGTGACGAGCCCTCCCGCTATTCCGAAGTTCGCCGAGGCTGCTGGGACGTCGATGCGCGGATCGACGACATGAACGCCAATGGCACCTTCATGTCGGTCAACTTTGGCGCATTGCCAGGTTTTGCGGGCGAAAAATTCGCCGTGGGCAAGGACAAGGCGCTGATGCTCGCGCTGGTCCGGGCTTATAATGACTGGCACATTGAGGATTGGGCAGGCCGCTATCCCGATCGGTTGGTGGCGAACGCCATCCTGCCGCTGTGGGATATAGATCTCGCTGTCGCGGAGTTGGAGCGGGTCAACGATCGCGGTGTAAGGGTGGTCAGCTTCCCCGAGAACCCGACCGCCTTTGGCCAGCCTTCGATCCATTGGGGACACTGGGACCCGCTATTTTCTCGTATTGTTGATCGTGAGATGACCGTTGCCATCCACATCGGCACCGCGGGCGGCCTGTTGCCAACACCATCGATGGAATCGCCGGCGGACGTCGGTATTACCTTACTTAACATCAAGATTGCCGAGGCCGTCGCAGACCTGATGTTCTCGCCGCTGCTGCTCAAGTTCCCCGATCTGAAGATCATGATGTCGGAAGGCTGCATGGGCTGGGTGCCGTTTCTGCGCGAGCGGGCTAATTCCGAGTACCGCAATCACCGCTATTGGACCCACGCTGACCTTGGTGATCTAACGCCCGGTGACCTGCTGAACCGGCATTTTCTATTCTGTTTCCACGAGGATGACTTCGGCCTTTCGGTGCGTCACCAGGTGGGCATGGATCAGATTGCCTGGGAGTGCGACTATCCACATGCCGATACCACGTGGCCGACTTCGCCCGAGCGCTTGTGGCCAAGCCTTCAGGACTTCCCGCGCGAGGAAATTAACAAGATCACCCATCTCAACGCGCTGCAATTCATGCGCATTGAACCGTTCACCCGGGTTGACCGAAAGGACGCTACCGTGGGCGCGCTACGCCGGCAGGCGGCCCATGTCGACGTGACCCCGATTCCCGGAGGCGGGCTCAAGCCCGAGAAAACCAACTCGGTGCTGAGTACCGCAGACATCTACGAGATGTTTCAGCAGGGCGATGCGCGGCTCGGTGAACCGATCGGTTATATCTCGTGACCAGGCCACCAATCTTTTTCCGCAAGGCGCTGCGGTGTCCGGACGCGCGATGAACGCCTCTGACCTTTCGCCATTTGGCGTCGAAGTTGATCTCGACCTGTCGGCGCCGCTCGACGAAGCAGAGCAGGAGCGCATTCGCGAACTGCTCAATGCCAACGGGATCCTGGTGTTTCGCGGCCAGTCGTTGACCGACGCCGATCAGACC
This sequence comes from Novosphingobium sp., assembly GCA_029247785.1. Classification (GTDB taxonomy): domain Bacteria; phylum Pseudomonadota; class Alphaproteobacteria; order Sphingomonadales; family Sphingomonadaceae; genus Novosphingobium. The sequence continues at coordinate 7,606 of JAQWKP010000153.1, read as the reverse complement.
CGCGTGATGGGCCTGTTCGGAAAGGTGCTGGTGGAGGAAGGAGGGCACCGCGAGATTTCGCGTGACGGCAACCTTGGCAGCGGACGGCTGCTGTTCCATTCCGACCTCGCCTTCACGCCCGAACCGTTCAAGCTGCTCTCGCTCTTTGGGCTTGATGTCAGCGAAGGTACCGAGACCCTGTTCGCGAGCTGTGAAAGGGTAGTTGATGATCTGCCGCTCGAGCTCCGCGACCGGATCGCGAAGCTGCGCGCAACCAACGTGATCCCGCCGAGCCAGGGGGAGCGGCTCGTTGGCCATGGGTCTCCCGCTGATTTACCTCAAGTGACGCGCGACCTGCTGGTCAATCACCCCGTCACCGGTCGGTCACTTCTGAGCGTGTCGGAGCAGCAGACAGCGCGCGTCGAGGGCCTCGCGCCAGAGGAGAGCGATGGCCTTCTGGCGGATCTGTTCGCTGCGCTATACGCGCCGGCCAACGTCTATCGGCACTCTTGGCGGAATGGCGATCTGGTCATTTGGGACAACCGAGCGTTGCAGCATGCTAGGCCTGATCAGACGGCTACTCCGCGGCGGAGGATGCGGCGCATCGCGATCGCAGACAAGACCTTCTTCCAGCTTTGCCCGCAATTCGCACCCGACGATCAGCGCATCGCCGCATGGGGCGTGGGCGGTCTGCTTGACCTTGCCCGCAGCAAGCCAATTGAGCCCCCGACGATTCCCTGACCCGGTATTCAGGAGGCAAGCGTGGCCCGCTTGCGCTGAGTGGCGCGCATAGTCTCGTAAGGTATTGCCAGGAAAAAGCGCTTGGGTTTGATAGGTCGAGACCAGCTTCTATGTGAAGCCGACGCGTGAGTGCCTAGGATCCGGATCTCCGAGCACTATGGCTTCAATCTTCCGATCGAGAGAAGAAAACCTCAGGCGGGTGAACCATTCAGTAGAAATTGCCCGGGAGACCATATTTGTGTAATATCGTCGCTCCCGAGTACCTCTTGAACCGTTCGGCTTGGCTCTCGAATTGAGCCAGCCTGGTTATCGTTTCTTCCCGAGACCAACGGTTGCATACAACTTGCGGAAGATGTTTCGCTTGGTCGAAACTCCGATCGCTCCAGCTGGGGCTGACGGGCGTAGAACAGGAACCCAGTGGAAATCATCTGAAGTTTCATCGCTCTGCTACGGGAATTGGGCGGCCCGAGCCGCTTGGCCAGGCCGGGGACTATCTGCACCCTGATGATCCGCCCGGCGATCTCGCTGAAAGCCGTCTCGCCGATCGAAAGGATGATCATGACGGGCAGCCAGGTGTCGTCATCAGTCAGTGCCCGATAGATTAATGTCTTAACCGGTCGGGAACTCGGCACGAAGAGCACGCCGATGGCTGACATGGCTTCGGTAAGGGTCGTCTCGAACAGTTCGGCCTTGAATCCGAAGTGCTGTGGGAAGAATGAAACTGCCGCGCCAGCCGTCTCTGCCACATCGCGGAGACGCGTTTGTGCACAGCCTTGCGTGGCAATCAGGCGTGGCGCTGCCTTGATAATCCGGTGCTTAGTCTCTAGCGCATTATGCAGTGAGAATATCCGGTTTATTGGTGGACGACACCGGTTTGCCTCCGGTTGCCATTGACAGTCAAAACAAGCACTTCATATCTGATCAATAGTTCAGTTAGGGCAGTTTGCGGCGCTGCGGGTTGGCAGGATCAGTAGATCGGGAAGGATCATGAATGTCCGGAGTTGGTAGTTGGAATGTAGCGATTGAGACGCCCATGGGTGCCCAGGAAATGCAGCTGCATATCTTTGATCAACAGCAAGGTCGCTTTACCGGACGGATCGAAAGCGCGCTCGGCAATTTCGATGTCGAAGGCGAGGCGAAGGACAATAATCTGCGATGGGACATGCCGGTCAAGAAGCCACTGCCGATGACCGTCAAGTTCGATGTCGCGCTTGATGGCGATTCGATGACGGGCAAGGCCAAGATGGGCCTGATGGGTAAGGCGGCGATCACCGGCACACGCTTTGCGGCGGAACCTCAGGTAGGGGGCTCGGCTGCGCAGGAATCGGACGAGGAAATCGGACCTATCACGGGCGATTTCGTCGATCCTCAGTTCGGTGACGCTTATGTCGAAGTGGACGAATGGCGTGATGATCCGGTGCGCCACCGCTACGTCCACGGCGGCTTTACTGGGACCGACGCGCGCTTCTCGATCTACTTTCCGCCAGCCGAACAATATGAGCGGCGCTTTTTTCACAACACCTATCCGCTGATAACCAATTCGGATATCGGCCCGTTTCCCATCCAGTTCGATGTGGCCGTCGGTAATCTGGGTTTCACGCTGGATAGCGGCGCTTATTATCTGCAGACCAATCTGGGCGGGGCAGACCGCGCGCCGCCTGCCGATCCGGCGGTTGCGGCCTATCGGGTCAATGCCGCCGTTGCGAAATTTTCGCGCCAACTTGCAGCCGAGATGTATGGCGAGCATCGACCCTATGGCTACCTATTCGGCGGCAGCGGCGGATCCTACCAGGTCATGGGGAGCGCTGAACATACCGAAGGCGTGTGGGACGGATTCCTGCCCTATGTTCTGGGAACCCACTATGCGATCCCGAGCATGTTCACGATCCGCCAGCATGCGCTGCGGGTGCTGCGCAAACGCAACAAGTTTCCCGAGATCAACGATGCGATCGATCCGGGTGGCAGCGGCGATCCCTATGCAAGCCTCAATGAGGAAGAGGCAGCAGCGCTGCGCGAGACGACGCGCCTCGGCTATCCGCTGCGTGCATTTTGGGACCATGAAACCCTGACCAGCGGCTATTATTCCAATGTCGCGCCGATCACGCCAATGATCGATCCCAGCTATGTCGAGGATTTCTGGAGCAAACCCGGATATCTTGGCACTGACCCGGATGCTGGCCTGGCAACGGAGCGTTTCGCATTCGACACGCAAGTCGCCGAAGTGATCGAGGGTGGGGCAGGCGGACAGTTCCCGAGGCAGATCGTCCTTGCCGAGACACCCGATCGCGATTTCGCAGATGCGCATCTGGTCGCTCTGGATGGCGACCATGCCGGGACCAGCGTGCCGATCATCACCATCGGGGGCCAGACAATCGGATTCTCGATGGCGGCGAATGGACAGCTGATCGGCGGACTGAAAGTCGGCGACAATGTGCGGATCGACAATAGCTGGCAATTGGCGATGCAGAGCTACCAGCGGCACCAGGTGCCGCCGCCGGAGGACGATGTCTATGCCTGGGATCAATACAAGGATGAGAACGGCGCGCCGATCTATCCCCAGCGCGAAGTGCTGATCGGTCCGGTTGGTGCATCCAATACGGCCGGGCGGATGTACAACGGTAACATCAAGGGCAAGGTACTTGTTCTTGAATGCCTGATGGATATCGATGCCCTGCCGTGGCAGGCGGATTGGTATCGCTCGCGCGTCAAGGCGTCACTAGGCGAGAGCTTCGAGGATAATTTCGCGCTTGTCTTCATTGACAACGCCAATCACGAAAACCCGCTGTGGCAGGAGGCAAATGCCCGCATCGTTAGCTATGCCGGGGCGCTACAGCAGGGGTTGCGCGATCTTGCAGACTGGGTTGAGAATGGCGTGCATCCTTCGGATACGGCCTATGAGGTGGTCGATACGCAAGTCCATTTGCCCGACAGTGCCAGCGAACGGCGCGGTATTCAGCCGGTCGTTTCTCTGCGGGCGAACGGGGGCGAATGCGCCGACGTGGCGGTCGGCGAAGAGGTCCGGTTTGAAGGTGTAATCGAAGTGCCGCCAGGTGCCGGCAAGGTCGTATCGGCCGAATGGGACTTCGTGGCGATCGGCGAATATTCCGAAAAGGCGCGCATCGATACGCCGAGCGAGACGGTCACTGTCACCGCCAGCCACTCCTACGCAAAGCCCGGCACCTATTTCCCGGCACTGCGGACGGCATCGCATCGGCAAGGCGATCAGGACACCGCCTACGCGCGTGTAGAAAACCTAGCGAGAGCCCGCGTCGTCGTGCGATAGATCGCGTCAGCTAACCCGCAGGAGGAATTATGCGCTTTGTTCTCGTACATGGTACGTCACACGGATCCTGGTGTTGGGAGCGGGTCATTCCCGAGCTGGAGCGCCTCGGCCATGAGGCGATTGCTATCGAATTGCCGGGTCATGGAGAGCGGGTCGATGAATTGCCAGACGGCTTTGCCAGTCGCTCTGCCTGCGTCTCCGACTTGCTTCAGGCCGGTGATGTCCTGGTAGGCCATTCTGCAGGTGGCTACGATATCACGATTGCGGCCGACCGGGTGCCGGGAAAGATCGGCCATCTGATTTATCTCGCCGCCGGTCTGCCGCTTGAGGGTCGCCCGATCGCCGAAGCGATGCATGGTGTGCACGAACGCGATCCTGAAACAGGCGAACCGATCAACATCATGCCTGATCCCGAAGTGCTGCGCCATTTCGGTCAGGACGAATCTGGCAGGGTGATCTGGACAAGCTCAGAAGGCCCGCGCGCATTCTTCTACCAGGATTGCGACGCAGCAACGGTGGACTGGGCTTATGCTCGGCTCACCCCTGCAGTGGACGTATTCCCAGAAGAAATTATCAGCGTGCCCAACTTCTGGAAGGCTGACCTGCCGCGCAGCTATATTCTCTGTACTCAGGATCGCGTGATTTCGCCGGTCCGGGCGGGATTGGCGGCGAAGCGGCTGGGCGTCGAACCGCTCTTGATTGAAGCCTCGCATTCGCCGTTCCTGAGCAAGCCGTCAGAGTTGGCTGAGATGTTTGTCAGGGCGACACAGACTGAAGTTGTTGGCCCACTCATTCCATGCTGATGTTACCGGAAATTCTGAACAACGAGGGCCCCGCAACGAGGCCACCAGCGATAGGGGAGGGATCATGATCTACGGTGTTGCCGTCATATCGGGATGCATGCTGGCAGGGACGGTGTTCGGGAAGCTTATCGGGCAGCTTCTGGGGATCGATGCGAATGTCGGCGGTGTCGGCTTTGCCATGCTGCTGCTGTTGTTCATCACCAGCCGTTCGAGTGGCAAATTATCGTTCAATAGCGCCATCAAACCCGGCATTGGCTTCTGGAGCGCGATGTATATCCCGATTGTCGTGGCGATGGCGTCGATCCAGAATGTTACTGCGGCGTTGCAGAGCGGCTGGATCGCGCTGCTGGCTGGCTTTCTGGCAGTGGCGGCCAGCTTTGCGCTTATTCCGTGGTTGAGCCGGTTAGTCGCTTCAGGACAGACTAAATGATCGGTGAAGTACTGATCAAGAACGGCCTGGTCACCGCATTCCTATGCGTCGGCATCCTGATGTGGCTGTCTTACAAGCTTTCCGATTGGTTTACCCGCGGGCGCATTCATGGGTCCGCCATTGCCATCGGGTTGGGACTGGTCCTGGCCTATATCGGCGGACGCGCCACTGGCGGCGAAAAGGGGCTGGCCGATATTCCTCTGTTCAGCGGCTTCCTGCTGATGGGCGGGGCCATGTTGCGCGATCTGGCAATCGTATCGACTGCGTTTGGCGCTGATGTCTCGGCGCTCAAGCGGGCAGGGCTGGTCGGGACTCTGTCGATCTTCATCGGAGTCCTGCTGTCCTTCACTGTCGGCGCTGTGGTTGCCTATGTTGGCGGTTATCACGATGCCGTATCCGTCGCGACGATCGGCGCGGGCGCGGCCACCTACATCGTTGGTCCTGTCACAGGCACTGCGCTGGGCGCGTCAAGCGAAGTGATCGCGCTGAGTATTGCTGCGGGCCTGGTCAAATCTGTCATCGTCATGATCGGCACGCCAATTGTCGCGAGCCGGATCGGCCTCAATTCGCCGCCAGCGGCAATGGTCTATGGCGGCCTGATGGGGACCACCAGCGGGGTGGCAGCCGGCCTGGCGGCAACCGATGAAGCGCTGGTGCCATACGGCGCGATGACAGCGACATTCTACACCGGGGTCGGATGTCTGTTTGCCCCGTCGATCCTCTACTATCTCACGACATTGATCATAGCCTGATCGCCGGCCGGCCAAGCTGGTATCGACGATAGAATGCTTCGGCGAGGCGAAGCATGCGCGGCTCGCTATCGGGCCGTCCGATGATCTGCAGACCGACCGGTGAGCCCTGGACAAGGCCTGCCGGAAGGCTGATAGCGGTCCAGCCGATCAGGTTCACAAAACCCGTCATGCTGGCATAGGTCGACATGTAGTTTTTCTCGGCAGTGGTGGCTTCCCAGGAGTCGGCCCATAGCTTGTGGGTTGGAGCGATCTGCAGCGCAGTTGGGCAGATGATGAAGTCCTTGCCCTCCAGGATCGATTCCAGCGACCGCGTCACAAGTGCGCGCATCTCACGAGCCTTAACGATCTTTTCCTCGGGTGGGTCGGCGAAGATGAAGACCCCGGGATCAGCGACGAGCACGGTGTTGCAAGCGTCGGTGGGATCGGGGACAGCGCCCGCCATCGGCTCGAGTGTTGCACCGGCAGCGACGAGGTGCTGGGCAGCCTGTTTGACGGTTGCGATCACATCGGGGGTCTCGGCCACCGCAAAATTTGCGCCGAAGCCAAGATCGTCACTCCAGACCAGGCGCATGCCTTCGGCGCCTTGATCGAGTTCGCCTAGATAGTCGGGCGGGCTATTAGCCAAGGCGGAAAACTCGCGGGCGTCTGGCCCGGCCAGCACTGACAGCACGGTTGCATTGTCGCGAACATCGCGGGCCAGGGGACCAGGGCGGCTGAGCAGACGCGACGTCACATCAGTCCAGCTTGCCGAAGGCACCCGCCCTTTTGTCGGGACCAGGCCGACCAGTCCGGAATAGGCGGCCGGCAAACGGGTGGAGCCGAGGCCGTCGATTGCGATGGTTATCGGCGTCAGTGCGGTTGAGGCCGCACAAGCGCTGCCGCTGCTCGAATCCCCGCAGACGCGGTTTTTGTCCCAAGGGTTAAGCGGCTGCAGATCCGAGTCGCCAAATTCGGTTGCGGTCAACCCAGCGACAGTCGTGCCAAACAGGATGGCGCCAGCGGCGCGCAGCCGCTCGGCCTCAATGCCATCGCGAGCGGCTGTCGAGGCTTGATTGACCTTGAGGTCGTGCCAGTGGTGCCCCTCGATTGACATATGCTCCTTGAGCGCGACTGGAACACCGTGGAGCAGCCCGAGCGGTTCGCCCGCCAGCACGGCTTTCTCCGCAGCCTTTGCCTGCCTGCGCGCGTCTTCTGGTTCCAGCTTGCGAAAGGCGTGATAGGCGGGTTCCAGTTCTTCGATTCGCGCGAGGAAATGATCAGTGACTTCAACCGGGGAAACCTCTCGGGCGGCGACCAGCTCCCGGATATGCCAGGCTGGCATCCAGCTCAGATCATTTGCATCTGCGACAGTAACGCCTGCATCAAGCGTCTGTTGATCTTCGCTCATTTGATACCCCTCCATGCCTAATCCGCATCCAAGTACGGTGAAGGCAAGCTAGACTTGTCTGAATGGTGTGACCAGACATTACCGTTCGGGCTGGTGTCGATGACCATTGGTATAGCCGCAAGGTCATGCAACAACGGCTGGCTAGCGAGCGGAGAACAACGTGCAAGCGAATCTCGATGGATCAGCGGCGACCGAGTGGCGCGAACATTGGTCTGTTGTGCTGTCCAGCCT
>JAQWKP010000147.1 GCA_029247785.1 Novosphingobium sp. | reverse complement strand
CTGGCACCGGTGTTCTTGCCGCCAGCATGGCTCAGGCTGGCCGTCAGCGCAAAAGGGCTGCCTGTGTCGAGCCGGTGCGACAGCGAAGCGCCGACAGCAAATTCACCGCGGAATGTTGAGCCCTTGGCCGCATAGCTGGTCTTGCCCGGTTCCGAAGGCATCGGTGCATCCGCCATCGCCATTGCTGCAGCGACGCCTCGGCGGCTTTCCTTGCAGTCATGGGTGGCGAGATCGAACAAGCTATCCACCCGCCCAGACAGCTGGTTGAACTGCGCATCACTCACCGCCAGCGCCCGGGCCATCGATCCCTGCAGCGAGCTGAGCTGCGCTGCTGATGCTACCGCCCCTTTGCCGAGGGTGCCGCTGGCATCGACCGTCACCGCATTGACCGGGCCGACCTGTGCCAGGGTCGAAGCATCGATGTCGCCGACCCGCACTGAACTGCCCGTGCCGCCAATCGTCACCTGGTTGGCCGCAGTGGTGGTCGCGCCCTGGCCGATAGCGGTGGCGCTGGTTTGCGCTGCATTGGCCAGGTAGCCGACCGCCGTCGCTCCGGTGCCGCCCGCGCTCGCTTCGCGGCCGACCGCTGTCGCAAGGAACCCTGCGGCATTGGCAACGCTGCCGACCGACGTCGCCGAATTGCCCGCCGCGCCTGCCTGGTAGCCGATCGCTGTCGCATTGCCGCCGGTCGCCGAGGAGACGCCGCCGATGGCCGTGGCATTGGCCTTGTTGACGAAAGTCTCAAAGCCGAGCGCCACCGAGCGCTGGGCCAGCGCCTGATCGTCCGTCGCCTGGGAATCTGCGCCCAGCGCCGTTGCATTGGCTGCTGTCGCCGGCCTTGCCGCGCCCAGTGCGACTGAGTTGCCACCATTGGCAGTGGTCAGCTTGCCGCCTTTGCCTCCGCCGACAATGCCTGACGAGCTGCCGATCGCGATATTGCCATTTGTCGCGCCGCCGCATTCACAGTGGTCGCTTCCCCGCCAACTCCAATATCGCCATTACTTTCCGAGGTGCTCGAAACTCCGCTGGCCGTGCTGTTTTCTCCGCTAGCGGTACTGCCAGCCCCAATGGCCCTGCTATTTTCTCCACTGGCCTTGCTGGCGGCCCCGCTAGCGGTGCTGGCGGCCCTATTTGCCAAGCTATTAAATCCATTGGCTGTGCTGTTATCACCGCTGGCCGTGCTGCTGTTGCCGCTGGCAGTACTACCTAACGCGCTGGCAGTACTCCTCCCGCCGCTGGCGGTGCCACTAATCCCACTGGCTGTGCTTCCAACCCCGCTGGCCATGCTACCCGCCCCGCTAGCGGTGCTTCCAGCCCCAGTCGCAATACTGCTTCCCCCACTGGCTACTGAATCGACCCCAATAGCAATTGCGCGAAATCCTGTCGCCTGTGCGCCGTCTGTATCAACATCGGCATCATCGGTGCCGATGGCGATGGCGCCGGTATTGGTTGCGTTACTCCTGTCGCCGATAGCTATGGAAAACTCTCCGGTAGCCTTGGAAAGGTAGCCTACTGCGGTTGCACCGCCTGCGGTCGCGTCCGAAAAGCCACCCAGCGCGGTGCCGTCGCTCATGGTTGCCTCGGCCGAATTGCCGAGTGCGACCGCGCCATAGCCTCCTGCCTGCGAGCCCGCGCCTACCGCCGTCGAGAATGACCCGGTCGCAGATGCAGCGCTTCCGCAGGCGAGCAGTGCATCGGTTTCGCCAGAACTGGCGCCGAGATCGGTATCGACGCCGCTGTCGGCATTGCCGTCATTGTTGGTATCGAGCAGGCAGTCGTCGGCGCGCGCTGGCCCCGTGGGGACCAGCATGGCAGCCGTGGCGATGCCGGCGGCACCGGCAAGCAGGAGCGAACGCAAATTGATAGAAGACCAGGACATGTCATACCCCCTCTAGAATCCAGGGGGCAGCCGATCGGCTCACGTTATCAAACTGGGCGCTCTGGGAAACCGCAAATCAAGGCAAGCCAGCCATGCCCCCCGGCATAGCTCCCACAGGAGGCAATATTGACGCGCCAAATCGCAAGGAGTCAATCACGTGTGTGTGGCTGGAAGCCCGGCGAGCATTGGTCGAAACCGGAAATTCTGCTTCCGGTCGAAATCCGTCATTGCCGGTCGGCATTGGTGTCGCCCGTTCACGCCCGATCAATGCCGCATGCGTAAGTTTGAACGACCGGGGAATGGTGCTATCCTGACGCATAGCGAAATTGAGGAGAGCGAGAATGGCCAAGTCTGGACCGGCAATCATCCTGGGCACGGGGTTCGGTCTGGCGCTGTTCGCGTCGCTGGCGCTGATTGTCGGCAGCATGGCTGGCCCGGCCCGCGCCGATACTGCAGGCCAGCTCGACACCCAATCGCGCGCCACTGACAGGCCGGGCAGCGGCATTGCCCTTGCACGTCGGCAGATCAATGCCGACGATCTGCTTGAGGCGATGGCGACACTCGAGCGCGTGCTGATGAACAATCCGAGCAATCTTGAGGCCCGCGCGCTGCATGCCGGCCTGCTGTGCCGTATCGACGATCGGCGCGGAGCAATTATGGAATTCGATTCGCTGCGCGGGCTCAACGTGCCGCAATCGGTATCGGCCGAGGCGCGCATGCCTTGCCGGGGAGGACGCTGAACCATGGCACTTGTAAAGACATCGGCCCTACTCTCGCGTCCGCGCCACATCGGGCTGGCGATCGTCACTCTGGCGGCAGTATTATTGACGCTGACTCTGGCGGTGCCCTTGTGGTCCAAGCCCCCTTCGAAGGTCGTCGGAATAGCGTCGGCCATCGTCAAGGTGGTAAACATCAAGCGCGCCTCGCTCACCCGGTTTACCCGGGCAAAGCTACGCCAGCGGGTATCGCTTGGAGACCAGGTCCAGACCGGAACGCAAAGCCGGTTGCAGCTGGCGCTGCTTGACCGGACCAAGATCTCGGTTGGAGCCAATGCCCGGCTGACGATCGACAAGTTCATCTACGATCCCAATGGCGGCACGGTCTCGGTCTCCGCGACCAAGGGCGCGCTGCGCTTCATGTCGGGCTCGGCCAAGGCGACCCGCTCGGTTCGCACACCCTCGGCGACCGTCGGCATTCGCGGCACGATATTCGACACCGCGATCGGGGCGCTAGCGGTACAAATCGCACAGCGCGAGCGCGCTATCCCGCAAAACACCCGCCACGATCCGAATACGGCCACGCTCGCAGTGCTGCGGGGCCCAGGACCCAACCGGCAGGGCAAGGCGATTCCGGGCGCGATCGACGTCAATGCAGGCGGCCAGACCGTCGCGCTTAACCAGCCGCTGCTTGCCGCCTATGTGCCCTATGCGGGCGCAACGCCGATCGGGCCGTTTCCGATTTCGCTGCCCGGGCTGAACCTGCTGAACAATTTCATCCTGCCGCCACCGCCGGCGCGCCAATTCCAGCAGACCTCCGGCGAGCATCCAGTGCTGCGTCGCGAGTCCACAGAACCACCGCCATGGGCCGTTGGCGGCGCATTCCCGCCGCCAGACGGATCCGGTCCAGGACCGGGCTCCGGTCCCGGCTTGGGAATACCGGGCGCAGGAACGACGGGCTTTCCGACATTCCCGGGCGGTGGAGGAATCGGAACGACACCGCCACCCACGAGGGACCCGGTCGGCACCACACCGCCAACGACGCCACCGCCGAACCAGCCGGGCGGGACAACGATTAATCGGCCTGTAACGACTGCTCCGACAACACGGACCCAGGCTACGCAGCCGGTCGGCCCGAACAACCCAAACAACGCAAGCACCGTGCCCAATCAGGGGCCCTGACCTCGACGTAGCCCTTGCTGCCTCCAACCGGGCTTGACCCCGGATGCGATCCGGGTGACGCTCCATCCGCTTTCAGGAGAGGAGCGCATGGACGATATCGACAGGCTGCTGGCGATCGAAGCGATCGAGCTGGTCAAGGCGCGCTATTTCTACGGGCTCGACCACAAGGACTGGGACCTGTGGCGGCGCGAAGTATGGGCGCCGGATGCACGCCTCGAAGTTCCGGAAGTCGGCGAGGTCTATGAGCCGCTGGAAAAGATCATCGAAGCGGTCAGCCACGATGTCGGCGACCAGATCTCGGTCCATCACGGCCACATGCCGATCATCGAGTTCACCTCTGACACCGAAGCGAAAGTGCTGTGGGCGATGGAAGACCGGCTCTACCGCACGCCGGAATTCCCGCTCTATGACGGCTCAACCTATCTCCATGGCTTCGGCCATTACCACGAGACATATGTGAAGCTGGGTGTCGGCTGGCGGCTCAAATCGACCCGGCTTTCAAGGCTGCGGGTCGAGATGGCCAATGTCAGCAGCGACAAGGGAGGCTGGGCATGACCGAGCCTGAGCGCCTGCTTGCGATTGAAGAAATCCGCCAGCTCAAGGCAAAATATTTTCTCGGCATCGATACTCATGACTGGGAGTTGTGGCGGCGCGAGGTTTGGGCACCTGACGCCCGCCTGATCGTGCCCGAGCTAAATTCCGAAGTCGCCGGACGCGATACGCTGGTCGATTGGGTGGCGGAGCAATCAGCCAATCAGGTTTCTGTCCATCACGGCCATATGCCGGTGATCGAGCTAACCTCGGACACCACCGCCACTGGCCTATGGGCGATGGAAGACCGCATCTACCGGCCCAAGGACCATCCCAGCTACGATGACGGGGGCTTCATCCTCGGCTTTGGCCATTACCGCGAGGAATATGTGCTTCTCGATGTCGGCTGGCGCATTCTAACCACTCTGCTGACTCGGCTGCGCGTCAAGCGCCACCGGCTGTCCTGAGGAGCTGACAGCCATGGACGCAACCGCAAAGCTCACCGCAATCGCCGAGATCAAGACGCTCAAGGCCAAGTATTTTCTTGGTGTCGATACGCAGGACTGGGACCTCATCCGAAACGAGGTGTTCGTCCCCGACGTCAGCTTCACCCTGCCCGAATTCCGCGAGAAGCCCTATCGCACCGCCAACAAGGTGCTGGGCATGTTCGGCGAGGGACTGAACGGCATGCATTCGGTCCATCACGGCCATATGCCGATCATCGATGTGACGTCGGAAACCACCGCCACGGGCATCTGGGCGATGGAAGACCGGATCTATTGGGGCGCGCCGTCTGACAGCAAGAAAGGCGCGCTCTACCTCCACGGCTTCGGCCATTATCACGAGACCTACGTGAAGACCGATGCCGGCTGGCGGATCGAAACTGTCCGTCTGACTCGGCTGCGGCGCCAGACCGCCAATATCTTTTAACTGATCTCCAGTTTGCAAGGGGCAGCATGAAACGCATTTTTTCCCGCCTTTCGAGGTTCACCACCGTAGCATTAATAGCGATGTGCGGTGCCACCAGCGCCTCGGCGGACGACATGCTCAACAAGGCGCTCGGGCTTGCTAGCGGTGAGGAATTCGCAGCTGGCGAGGCCATCTATGGCCAGCAATGCGCCAGCTGCCACGATGGCGGCGACCCGCGCGCTCCTTCGCGCTTCGTGCTCCAGCAGATGCGGCCGGACCATATCCGCCAGCAATTGATCGACGGGACAATGCAGGCCCAGGGCAGCGCCCTTGCAGACGATGAAAAGACCGAGGTCGCAGAATATCTTTCCGCGCGAAAAATCGGAGCCGAGACGGCCAGCGCCGCGCCGAAAATGTGTAAGGGCGGCGCTACCCAATTCGATATGGACGCGCCGCCAGCTTTCGCAGGTTGGGGCCTCGATCCGGCCAACAGCCATTCGCTATCCAATGAGCAAGCCGGGATCACCCGCGCGAACGTTGGATCGCTCAAGCTGAAATGGGCGTTCGGTCTGCCCGAAACCAGCCGTGTGCGCTCCCAGCCAAGCTTCGCTGGCGGCAGCCTGATGTTCGGCACGCCGACCGGCACGGTCTATGCGCTGGATGAAGAAACAGGCTGCGTGCGCTGGACTTTCGCCGCCGATGCCGAAGTGCGCACCAGCGTGGTCGTTGCTCCCTGGCAGGCCGGTGACCAGGCCGCCGCGCCGCTGGCCTATTTCGGAGACCTTGTCGGCAATGTCTATGCGGTGGAAGCCGCGACCGGAAAGCCGGTCTGGAAAATCTCCGGCGATGAGCACCCTGCTGCGCGGGTTACGGGATCGCCGGTGTTTGCAGGCGGCACATTGTTTGTCGTGTTCTCCTCTTTCGAGGAAAGCTCGACCACCAATCCGTTCTATCCCTGCTGCACATTCCGCGGCTCAGTCCTTGCGCTCGATCCCGCCACTGGGGCAGAAAAATGGCGGCGCTTCCTGATCGAGGAGCCGGTTCCGACCGGCACAAGCGAGAACGGCACGGCGATGCACGGCCCTGCCGGCGCGCCAGTCTGGGCAGTCCCGGCCTATGATGAAGCGCGCGGCCAGCTCTATATCGCAACTGGCAATAATTACGCCTCGCCGACCACCGACATGAGCAATGCCGTACTTGCGCTCAATGCCGCCACCGGAGCGATCAAATGGAGCTACCAGGCGACCGAAGGCGATGCCTGGAATGTCGCCTGCGTGTTCAAGCAGATGAGCCCGAGCTGCCCTGAGGAGGACGGGCCCGATTTCGACTTCGGCTCGGGGCCAGTGCTGGCCAAGGACCGCACCGGGCGCGAGCTGGTGCTGGCCGGACAAAAGGCCGGTTTCGCCTATGCGCTCGATCCCGATACGGGCAAGCTCGCTTGGAAAAAGCGCATCGGACGTGGCGGCGTCAGCGGCGGTATTCTGTTTGGCATCGCTGCGGCCAATGGCGTTGTTTTCGTGCCGGTCAGCGACATGCCCGATGGCAAGGACCACGGCTTTCCGGACAGCCCGGGACTATACGCGGTCGACATCGCCTCGGGCACCACAGTCTGGAGCGCGATAACGCCGGGCGATTGCGGCGGTGACCGCAAGGATTGCCAAGGCGGTCATAGCGGCGCGGTGATGGCGACACCGGAACTGGTGATCGCCGGAGCGGACGATGCCTATCTGCGCATCCACGATGCGGCTGATGGCAAGGTGTTGTGGAGCTTCGACACGATGCGCGACTTCAATACCGTCAACGGCGTTGCTGCACGCGGTGGGGCGATATCCGGGGCGGCCGCACCGATTGCGCTGAACGGCAAGCTATACGTCTCTTCGGGCTATGGCTTTGCATCCAAGATGGGCGGCAACGCCCTGCTGGTCTTTGAAGTAGAGTAACGACATGCGACACGCCGTTTCCCGTCTGAGCCTGATCGCCGCCGCCCTGGCGATCCTCCCCGGCGCAACCATCGCCGAGGCCCCGCAGCCCACCACGCAAACCCCTGCCCCCGCGCAACAACAACAGCGCCCCAATGTGCTCGTCTGGATGCTCGACGATGTCGGCTTCGCGCAATTCTCCAGCTACGGCGGGCTTGTCGCCACACCCAATATCGACCGGGTGGCGCATATGGGATTGCGCTATACCAATTATCACACCGCCCCGGTCTGCTCGGCAGCGCGCGCATCCTTCCTCACCGGACGCATGCCGCACAGCGTCAATATCGGCGGCCATGTCGCTGTCTCCCGGCCCCATCCCGGCTATAGCGGCCACATTCCGGCCGAGGCCGGAACCATCGCCGACAATCTCCACGCCGCTGGCTATGCGACCTATGCGCTGGGCAAGTGGGACCACATCCCCAATGCCGAATCGTCGCCTGCAGGCCCGTTCAACCAATGGCCGACCGGCCAGGGTTTTGACCGTTTTTATGGCTTCCTCTCCGCCGATATCGACAATTGGCGTCCCGCGCTGGTGAGCGACCGGACACCGATCGATATGCCGGAAAGCCCCGATTACCACCTCAATGACGATCTTGCCGATCAGGCCATCACCATGATCGAATCGCGCCGCGCCTCAGATCCAGCCCGGCCCTTCATGATGTATTGGGCGACCGGCACCGCCCATGCCCCGCACCATGCGCCTGCCGATTGGATCGGGCGCTACAAGGGCAAGTTCGACATGGGATGGGACAAGGCCCGCGAACAGATTCTCGCTCGCCAGAAAGCCGAGGGCGTCGTCTCGAAACACGCCAAGCTCGCGCCCCGTCCCGCAGACCAGCCCGCCTGGGATACGCTCAACAAGGTCCAGAAGCGGCTCTATGCACGGCAGATGGAAGTTTTTGCCGCCTCGCTGTCCCATGCCGACGCTGAATTCGGTCGCATCCTCGACGCGCTGGAAGCATCGGGCGAGCTTGATAACACAATCGTCATCATCACCTCCGACAATGGCGCCAGCGCCGAGGGTGCGCAGCATGGCATGTTCACCGAGGCGGTGCTGGGGCGAGGCAAACCGGCCAGTCTCGAGGAAAACCTGCCATTCTTCGAAGAATGGGGCGGCCCCGGCACCTATCCGCATTATTCCTATGGTTGGGCCGTCGCCGGCAACACCCCGTTTCGCTATTTCAAGCACGCAACCTTCGAAGGCGGGACGCGCGTGCCGCTGGTGATTGCATGGCCCAAGGGCATCGCCGGGCGCGACGAATTGCGTAGCCAGTTCACTCATGTCAGCGATATCGCGCCGACGATCCTCGATGCAGCTGGCGTCAAACTGGCCGAGCGTGTCAACAATGTTGTGCAAAGCCCGATGGAAGGGGTGAGCTTCACCTACAGCTTTGCCGCTCCCCAAGCGCCGACCCGCAAGAAAGCACAATATTTCGAGATGTTCGGCAATAAGGGTCTGTGGGCAGACGGCTGGACCATCGTCACCAGCCATAGGCTCGAACCCTGGGACATGGCGACCACCCGGCCGATCACCGCGCCCTGGGAGCTCTATGACCTCAAGACCGACCCCGGCCAGCGCAGCGATCTCGCCGCGCGCCAGCCCGAGCGGGTCGCCGCACTAGAACAAATCTTCGAGGAGCAGGCAGAGCGCTACCACGTCAATCCGATCGGCAATATCTCCGAAGGCATGGTCGAGATGATGAAGAACGCAGGCGCCGAATTTGCCCGGCGCGGCGGCAAGTGGCGCTATCCCGGGCCGGTCAGGAACATTCAGCAGACAGTCGGTCCGCCGATTTCCGCGCTGGGCTTCCGCTTGACTGCCGATCTCGACCTGTCGGAGCCCCGCACCACCGGGCCGATCTTTGCGGCCGGCGGAAAACTCGGGGGGATCGGTCTGTATTTGCGCAACGGAAAGCCGGTGTTCGCGGTCAACACCATCGCAGGCAAGACCAGCGAAGTTGCCGCCAGCGAAGCGCTGGAGACCGGCAGCGCACGGGTCGTGCTGCAATTTAATCGTCCGAAGGGTCCGGGCCCAGCGCAGGTCTTCATCCTCGCCAAAGGCAAAGTGGTGGCCGAGGGCACGATCCCGGCAGAAACCATGCAAGGCTTCTTCATTTTCGAACTGTTCGGAGTCGGCTATGATGGCGGCACCCCGGTGCTGCCAGGGGCGACGCCAGACACGCCTTTCCCCGGCGAGATCAGCGATGTGACATTCGATTTCACCGTCCCCAACGCGGTCCCACGGACCCAATCCGGTTCGGAATAGCCAGCCAGGAGCCATTGCCATGGAACGCATTTACACCTTGCCCGGAGCGATCACCGTCACGCGGATGCAGCCGGCAATTGGCGCGGTCGTCTCAGGCGTCGATCTGCACCAGGGCTTCAGCGACGAGCAGGCCGAGAGCCTCAGGCAAGCGCTCTACAGCCATGGCGTGATCGTGCTGCAAGGCCAGCAAGCGATGGACTTCGATGACCATCTCGCTTTTGCAAAAATATACGGTGAGCCGGTGTGCGAGGGCCCCGATCCGGAGCGTCCGCAGATCACGCCGGTCAAATGCAGCGCCGGATCGAAGGACGGCACCGCCTGTTCATGGCATAGCGACGGCTGTTACCAGCCCGCGCCGCCGGTGGCGTCAATCCTGCGCGGGATCGACCCGTGCAGCTTCGGCGGCGACACCTGCTGGTCAAGCGGTACCGCGGCCTATGAGGGTCTGGCTGACGAGACCAAGGACACAATCGCTGACCTGAAATTCTCGTCCAGCCTCGCCGCAGTGATGCCCGAGGACAATGACAGTTTCGGCTCCAGCGAAAAGTGGAACGAGTTGCGCGATCTATACCCGACGGTCCACTGGCCGGTGGTGTCGGTCCACCCGGTGACGGGCGCGCGAGCGCTTTACGTCAACCGCACCTGGTCGGTCGATATCGTCGGCAAGGACGAGGCCGAAAGCCAGGCGCTGATCGGCAGCCTCTCGGACGAATTCCTCAGGCCGGAATATCAGTGCCGCTGGCAATGGCAAAAAGGCGACGTCGC
>JAQWKP010000044.1 GCA_029247785.1 Novosphingobium sp. | reverse complement strand
CCGCCAACATCTCAATGCGAATCAATGAGATAGCCCGCTTAAGGGCAAAAAATCGCCAGCATCCGCGCGGTTTTGCAGATGGCATGTAAACCTCAGAGACTGCCAGAAACACCCAAATAGGTCTCTGACCGGCTTTTGTCTCTTTTCACCTAAACCTCGCTCGAAAAGGTATAGTCTCCTTAAGTGGCGGATTTCCGACGTTTTTTGTGAGCCCGGGACCTATACCTTTTTCACCTGATCTTGGCAGGCGATGTGGTGAGAGAGAAGCCAAGGTATAGACGCTTCACCCGCCCTCCCGCGCCAAATGGCGCTCGACTTTGTGCTTCGTGGAACGTGGAAAGTCAGATCTCCAGACTGGCAAATAGCCAGACGAGCGCACGAACTGATGTTCATGGTCATGGCTGAACTGCGCTTGATCAGTAGGCCGGAAGTTCGCCCGTGTTAGCTGATGTGGCAGGAGCATATGAGCCTTGCGCTGGCTCAAGGTTCATCTTCTCTATCCGATGGAAGGCATACTGGTACATGTTGGAATCATTGACTATGAGCTCAGTCTTCGAAGTGCCGAGGGTCCCGCTCTTGATCACTTGGACGATCTTGATACCCAGCTCGCTTCCGCCATTGCGGGGCAGGACGAGGGCATAGAACTTCAGATCCTTGTCGTTGCTGGCGCCCTTGTCGCCAGTGGTGCCGCGGCGTCCGCTGATCTGGCCAGTGGCGCGGTCAGTCACGTCGAGCCGGTAACCAGCCTCCTTGAACATCGCGACTGTTCGATCAAAGGTTTCCTCGATCGGTATAGCATAGCCGTAACGCTGGTAATTGTTGTCGAGGCTGAAGATCGAGCGATCGGGCTGCAGCGCCGCGCCACCGGCGCAAGCACTGACTAGCAATGCTGGTACAAAAACCGCAACCAATCGAAGTAAGCGCGTCATATCCGTTTTCCCACTGCTCCTCTTGAGGTGCATATCTGCCATAAAACATACACCACACATCGAGGGGTAAATTAGCGGAGCACGGACTATGTTTGAACATTGATCTTAGGCGGCGGGCTTGCGGTCTGGCAAGCCCTCATTTCAGACCAAAAACCACACCAGCCTGATCTTCCCAAGGCAGCTCGGCCGTTTCCGCCAACTTGAGAACGGCGGTGCAAAATTAGACCACGGTAGCGGCGGCGAGGTGCTGCTGCGGGCGGCGTAAAAGTCGTCCAGTTTTCCCCTTTTCGCGATGCTGGCGAGGGGGGATGAGGGATTTACACCGTGGAACTTTACCTGAGAGCCCGATTCAAAAGTTCGTCAATGAGTTGAGAGGCTTGCGATTCTGCGGGTGAGCATGCGGATGCTGGCGATGGTGGCCCATGCGGCTGAAGATGCGATGGATTGCTCCCAGTCCTTGGCCAGGCGGCGGCACCGGCCGAGCCATGCGAAGGTGCGTTCGACCACCCAGCGGCGCGGCAAAAGTACGAAACCCCTGGCGGTATCCGAGCGCTTGATGATCTTCAGCGTCCAACGTCCATGGCCCTTGAGCGCGTCCCTGAGTTTTTCTCCCGCATAGCCGCCATCGGCGAAGACATGGCGTAACCAGGGGAAGCGGAAACGGATAGCCTTGAGGACATCGCTCGCCCCATCGCGGTCCTGAATATCGGCGGCGTGGACGAGGACGAACAGCAGGAAGCCTTGCGTGTCGGTGACGATGTGCCGCTTGCGGCCCTTGACCTTCTTGCCCGCGTCATAGCCCGAGATCCCGCCACTTTCCGTGGTTTTGACCGATTGGCTGTCAATGACGCCAGCCGTCGGACTGGCTTCCCGGCCAGCCTGCTCGCGCGCCGTCATCACCAGCAGGTGATTGATCGTCGTCAGCAGGCCACTGTCCCGCCAGGCGTAGAAATAACTGCGCACCGTTGAAACCGGCGGGAAGCATTTGGGCAGCATCGCCCAGGCACAGCCACTCGAGGCAATATACAAAATCGCGTCCATCACGCCGCGCAGGCAAGTCGTGCGCGGCCGGCCGCCGCTGCGTGCTGCTGGAAACATCGGCTCGATCAGGGCCCATTCACCCTCGCGCAAATCGCTTGGATACCCAGGTCCATTGCGCATATGTTGACGGCGGGCGGTATCAGTCCAGGCCATGTGCTTCTCCTATCGTCTCGACAACGACGGTGAATCACATCTCGCTGATATCGCTCAACTACTTTTCGTTCGGGCTCTGAGGGTTCGTCTGGCGTGTGCTGAAGGCATGAGCCAGCGCGAGGCGGCGAAGCATTTCAACATATCGCGCGACACGATCCGCAAGATGCTGTCGTATTCCGCGCCTCCCGGCTACCGGCGCAGCGCTCCGGTGCGGCGGCCGAAGCTGGAAGCGTTCATTCCGATCATTGATGGCTGGCTGGATGGGGACCGGGCTGTTCCGCGCAAGCAGCGTCATACGGCGAAGCGTGTGTTTGACCGGTTGCGTGAGGAGCACGGCTTCACCGGCGGCTACACGATCATCAAGGATTACATCCGGGAACGGGAGCAGCGCAGCCGGGAGATGTTCGTGCCGCTGGCGCACGCCCCCGGGCATGCCCAGGCTGATTTTGGCGAGGCTCTGGTCGAGATCGGCGGAGTGGAGCAGAAGGCGCACTTCTTCGTGCTCGATCTGCCGCACAGCGATGCCTGTTATGTGCGGGCCTATCCGGCGGCTGTTGCCGAGGCCTGGATGGACGGCCACGTTCATGCCTTCGCGTTCTTCGGCGCGGTGCCGCTCTCGGTCGTCTACGACAATGATCGTTGCCTGGTCTCGAAGATCCTGCCCGACGGCACACGCAAGCGTGCGAGGCTGTTCAGCGCATTCCTGTCACATTACCTGATCCGCGATCGTTACGGTCGCCCCGGCAAGGGCAATGACAAGGGCAACGTTGAAGGTCTGGTCGGCTACGCCCGCCGCAACTTTATGGTGCCGATCCCCCGGTTCGCGACATGGGAGGCGTTCAACCTGTGGCTCGAGGAGCAATGCCGCAAGCGGCAGAATGACCGGCTGCGCGGCGAGAGCGAGACGATTGGCGAGCGGCTGCAGCGCGATCTGGCGGCGATGCAGGAACTACCGGCTGCCCCTTTCGAGGCCTGTGACCAGACCAGCGGCCAGGTCTCGTCCCAGGCGCTGGTGCGCTACCGGACCAATGATTACTCGGTCCCGGTCCGCTTCGGTCATCAGGCTGTGTGGATCCGGAGCTATGTCGACGAGGTGGTGATCGGTTGCCGGGGCGAGATCATTGCCCGCCATCCGCGCAGCTATGATCGCGAGGACGTGATCTTCGACCCGGTCCATTATCTTCCCCTGATCGAACAGAAGATCAATGCGCTCGATCAGGCCGCGCCCTTGCAGGGCTGGGAACTGCCCGAGGCGTTCACGACGCTGCGCCGTCTCATGGAAGCGCGGATGGGCAAGCACGGTCGGCGCGAGTATGTGCAGGTGCTGCGCCTGCTGGAAAGCTTCGAGCTTGCCGAGCTGCACGGCGCTGTGAAGCAGGCGGTCGATATGGGGGCGATCGGCTTCGATGCGGTGAAGCATCTCCTGTTGTGCCGGGTGGAGCGCCGTCCGCCGAGACTGGATCTTGCCATTTATCCTTACCTGCCCAGGGCCAGGGTGGAGAAGACCTCGGCAAGGTCCTACATGCGGCTGCTGTCGGGCGATGCGAAGGATGCGGCATGAGCAGCCAGGCGCCCGAACTGCTGCTCGCCAGCCACCTCAAGGCACTCAAGCTGCCAACCTTTCTACGCGAGCATCACAAGCTGGCCCGGCAATGTGCCGCAGAAGGCGTGGATCATGTCCGCTACCTTGCCCGGCTTGTCGAACTGGAACTGATCGACCGGGAACGGCGGATGGTCGAGCGCCGTATCAAGGCCGCGAAGTTCCCGGCCGCCAAAAGCCTCGACAGCTTCGACTTTGCCGCCATCCCGAAGCTCAACAGGATGCAGGTGCTGGAACTGGCGCGCTGCGAATGGATCACCCGGCGCGAGAATGTCATTGCCCTGGGACCGTCGGGAACTGGCAAGACCCATGTCGCGATCGGTCTCGGCCTGGCGGCCTGCCAGAAGGGCCTGTCGGTGGGCTTT
>JAQWKP010000351.1 GCA_029247785.1 Novosphingobium sp. | reverse complement strand
ATGTTTGTTTGGTTCGGTGGGTTAATCACACTCTTAATCACCCCACCCAGCTAGAGCGTCTTCTTACAACTCCCTGAGCGCTTCGGCTGGCTTTGCCCGTAGCAGTGGCAGCGAACCAGCCAGCGCGAAGGCCATGACGATGGCGAGCCCGGAGACGAGGACAGACAGCACCGTCGTCCAGTTCGGCAGCCAGTCAAATTCGAACAGCTGGACGATCACTGCCCAGCCTATGAGGCTGCCCAGCACCAGCGAGACACCGGCCAGAAGTCCGGCAAGCAGCCCGTATTCGGCCAGCTGCAGGAGCAGCAGCTGGTTGCGGCTGGCACCCAGCACGCGCAGGATCACATTGTCATAGGTCCGGCTGGCACGAGCCGCCGCAATTGCGCCAAGCAGCACTGCCAGACCGGCAAGCACCGCGACCGAAGCTGCAGCGAGGATCGCCACAGACATCTGCCCGAGAATCGCGCGCGCTTCTGTTAGCAGCGGGCCGGTCTCGATCACCGAGCTCGAAGGGAACGCCCGGACCAGCCGCCGCAATAATCCCTCGCGCTCTACTCCGGGGGGAATGTCGATGGTCGCGGCGAGATTGTGAGGCGCGTCTTCCAGCGCATTGGGAGAGAATACCAGGACATGGTTGAAGGTCATGTTTTCCCATTCAACCTGGCGGAAACTGCCGACCCGCATGGTCCGTTCGATGCCGAGCAGGCCGATGGTGATCATGTCTCCGACTTCCAGCTTGATCGCGTCGGCCAGTTCCTGATCGACCGAAACAAGCGGCTCGCCCTGCCAGTTGTCCGGCCACCATTCACCGGCGCTGACAACGCTGCCTTCGGGTAGTTCGTCCGAATAGGTGATCCCGCGTTCGCCCCGCAGCGGCCAGGCATTGTCAGGCAATTCCTTGAGATCGGCAACGCGGGTCATCGCTCCCTCAGGGCCATATGCGAGGATCTTGCCGCGCAGGTTCGGAGTGGTGCGAATCGTCGCCTGCGGAACTGTGCCGATCACCGCCTCGCGAAATGCCACTTCCTTGTCGCGCGGGATATCGAGCACGAAATAGGCTGGCGCCTGGCTCGGCACGCTGGCGCGGATATTGCCGTCGAGCGCCGATTGCACCACCGCCAGCAGCACGAATGCAGACAGGCCGAAGCCCAGCGCTGTCACCAGCGATCCAGTCTGAGAGGCGGGGCGATGGAGATTGGCAAGGCCGGCGCGCAGCAGCGGGTGGCGTGGGCGCGGCACTTTGGCGGCGCCCGCGCGGATCGCCCAGCCGAGCAGTCCGAGGAAGGCAAGCACACCTGCCGCGCTCGCCAGGGCGATGGCGGTTATCCGGGGATTGGAAGCCGTGAGCAGCGATAGCGCGACGATCGCGGCCAGGCCGATCCCGGTCGGAAGGAGCAATTGCACGGGATTCATGCGCAGCGGGCTGATACGCGCGCGCATCAGCGCCATCGCCGGGAAGGCACGGGCACGGATCAGCGGTGGGGCAGCGAATATAAGTGCGACCAGCAAGCCATAGGCAGCCGCCATCGCCAGCGCCTTGGCGTCGAGCACGAAGCCCGGGCTGACAGGCAGCAGCGTGCCCAGCGCTCTTCCCAGCAACGGCGTGACCAGCACACCAGCGACCAATCCGGCTACGCTGCCAACCACCGAAGCGGCGGCGATCTGCATCAGGTAAATACGGGAGATGTCCGTACTGCTCGCTCCCAGTACCTTGAGCGTGGCGATACTGGCGCGCCGCGCTTCGAGATAGGATGCGACCCCGCCGCCGATCCCGATCCCGGCGATCACCAGCGCGGCGAGCCCGACTAGCACGAGGAATTCGCCCATCCGGGTGACGAAGCGCTCTGTGCCGGGAGAGGCGTTGTCACGAGTACGGAATTCAAAGCCAGATGAGGGAAAGCGCTTTTCCAGTGCCTCAGTGGTCTTCTCCGGCGTCAATCCGCGCTTCAGCACGACGCGGGTCTTGGAGTGAAACATCGCGCCCGTGACCGCCAGTCCGGCGCGCACGGGCATCTCTTCCCGAGTGATCGCGATATCGCCGAGATTGAATCCTTCGCCGATCTGTTCGGGATCGGCAGCGATGATCCCGCCAATATCCAGCGCTACACCGCCGACGCTGACGCTGTCGCCTGACCGCAGGGCAAGCCGTTCGGCGGTGCCTTCGGAAAGCCAGATCGCACCTTCGGGCGGCGCGCCGACCTCGCGGCCATCGGCCAGCTGCAATTTTCCGATCAGCGGCCAGTTCGCATCGACTGCCTTGAGCGCGATCGGCGCGGAGGCTTCGCCAGCGACCGCGATCGCCTGCATCCGCAGCCCGGTCGATACCTTTCCGAGTTCTTCGATTTCGGCGCGTTCTTCAGGCGCAAGGCCGCGCTGCCAAACGCGCACTTCGATATCGCCGCCAAGGATTTCACGACCGCGCGAATCCAGCTCACGTTCGATCGATCCGGTCAGCGTGCCGATCGCAGCAATCGCGCCGACGCCAAGGAACAAGCAGACCAGCAGCAGCCGCAATCCCTTGAAACGGCCTGACAGGTCGCGCCGCGCAATGCGCCATGCGGTCGCCCAGGTGAGGGAGGTGCTAGCCAATCTGGTCGCCTGCGATCCGTCCATCGGCCAGGGTAATCACGCGCTCACAGCGATTGGCCAGATACTGGTCGTGAGTGATGATCAGCAGCGTCGCCTCGGTCTCGGCGCGGCGGGCGAACAACAGGTCAATGATCGCTTCGCCGGTTGCGGCATCGAGATTGCCGGTTGGCTCATCGGCGAATATCAGCGAGGGGCGTGGCGCGGTGGCGCGGGCCAGCGCGAC
>JAQWKP010000084.1 GCA_029247785.1 Novosphingobium sp. | reverse complement strand
GACTGCCAGGGCAATCTTGTCTGTAGGGTTGAGCACGCCCCGCGTGCCGATTGATCCGCGCGCGCCAATCTCGAATGCGGTGTCGAGTTTACCCAGGGCCGCGACCCGCGCATCGCTGACTTTACCGGTGCGGTTGAAGCGAACGCCTGCCACCGGACCAAATTCGATATCGAGCTTCCTGCGCCGATCGTTGGGAATGGCATCGACGAATAGCTGGAGGCCATTCAGCTGAAAATCGTGCCCGCTTACAGTCCCGCGCAGGGTGCCTCCGGGAATCACCTTGTAGTCGCTCGCACCGTCAAAAGAGGACGTTACGCCGACACCGATACCGACGGTGACGCTATTTCTTTGCGGGGCTCCGCCCGAACCCGGTGGCGGACCGCTTTGCGCCAGGGCAGGGACGGCTGATGTCGCAAACAAGAGGGCGAGAATTGAGAAAGAAACGCGTGGCATTGTATTATCCTTATTGGGTCCAAACCGGGCATCCGGCCATCGATCTAGTCATTCGTCCCCCCATAATTCGTCTGGCGCGCGGTCCCCATCCGGCGGCAAGTTCTTCAAAATCATTTGATATTCACCCTGCGACTGGCCGCATCGCGAGATAGCCGGCACAGGCCGAAAGGCTGGTCAGGAATGTCCCCCAGGCCATATCCACCAGGGTCAGTCGGACCGGCCATTCCTTCAATGTCGCATGATTTGTCAGGTCATAGGTGCCATAAGCCAGCAAGCCGACAATCGCGCCGAGGGCTGCCGCTTTGGCCAGCCCGCCTTTATCTAGTGCCGGGAGCACCGCCAGCACCAGCACGCAGGTAATATAGAGCAGGTAGAACGCAACTGCGGGCCCAAAGCGCGGCTTGTCCGCCAGCAGGTCACCCAGGGCGGGGCGATAGAAGCGCGAGGTCATCTGGCTCAGCCATATGGCATCGAGAGTCAGAAATGCGGCGGCGCTGGCAAACCAGCCATAGACATAATGCATCATGGTCAGACCTCGAACGTGGCAGATGAGGGGAGCGCAGCGATCATCGCGCCGGGCTCCAAAGGGACGGGAAAAAGATATTCACGCGTGACTGGTACTGGCGGAATGGCGCGCCCTTGCGCTCCAGCATGGACGCCTCCAGCCTCGGAACGCCGGTGCCATGGCGCAGGACAAGAAACATGATTGCGGGAGCCAGCAAGCTCAGCCAGCCAAGTACCGAAAACGGAGTAAAGACGATAATCGGATAGGCCAGCCAAGCTAGCCACTCGAAAAAGTAATTGGGGTGACGCGATCGACCCCAAAGCCCGCGGTCCATCACAGGCGGGCGATCCTTGTCTTGTTTATAGCGGTGCATCTGCTGATCGGCGATGGCTTCGCCAGCGATGGCGATCGCAATCACGGCAAGTCCCACCAGATCGCGCAAGCCTAATGGTCCGGGGGCATGGGCAGCTGCGAATACCGAAAGAGTCAGCAGGGCCGTTACCGGCGGTTGCAACATCACAAAGCGCAGCAGGCGGGGCTGAAACTCCTCACCCCAATCGCGCCTCATTTCGACGTAGCGCAGATCCTCGCTCGAACCGGCAACGCGGCGCGCCATGTAAATGCCAAGGCGCAGCGACCAGAGCCCGGCCAGGCTCGCTATCAGGATCTGGCGCAATTGATTGCTGTCCTGAAACCATGACAAAGCCACTGCGACACAGG
>JAQWKP010000059.1 GCA_029247785.1 Novosphingobium sp. | reverse complement strand
GATTCAGCTTTTCATCACCCGCCATTCTATATACGAGCATATATAGTTTAACCACGGCGGCATGATTTGGCACGACGAATCCCTACAAGTTGGACCTTTGCTGCGGTTATTGTCGCGCTGCTGGCAGCCACGAGTTTCGCGCTGTTTCCCGCGCGCGACGAACCGCGCGGGCCGCTGGTGCTTGCTGCTGCCAGCCTGCAGGAAGCCATGGAAGCGGTTGCCGATGCATGGCAGGCCCGGCGCCATCCCCGGCCGGTGCTGTCATTTGCCGGAACCCCGGCACTGGCCCGGCAGATTGAAGCGGGGGGGCCTGCTGACCTGTTTATTTCCGCAGACGAGCAATGGATGGATGAACTCGCTCGCAAGGACACAATTCGCCACCGCACCCGCGCCTCATTCCTTGGAAACAGCCTGGTGATCGTTGAGCTCGCCACCAAGAACACCGAGCTCGACCTCACTGCGGGCGAGGCGCTGGCTCAGGCGCTCGGAGGAGGCAGGCTAGCCATGGCCGACCCCAATGCCGTGCCTGCCGGTCGCTATGCCAAACAGGCGCTGACCAGCCTGCGGGTCTGGCCCGAGATTAAACCACGCATTGTCGGCACCGAGAATGTCCGCATTGCCCAGACGCTTGTCAGCCTGGGCGAGGCACCATTCGGAGTGGTCTACAAGACGGACGCGCATGCCGAACCAAAGCTACGCATTGTCGCAAATTTCCCCGCGTCGAGCCATGTACCGATCACTTACCCGCTAGCGCTGCTCGAGACATCGCAGCACTCGGATGCGGAAGGTTTCCGCCAATTCCTGCTGTCCGCTGAAGCCGGTGCGATCTTCCGCCGCTTCGGCTTTGTGACCGAGGTGCGAAAGTGACCGGCGTGGAACTTGAAATCGTGCTGCTCTCATTGCGGGTCAGTTCGGTCGCGATCCTGGCGATGTTGCCGATTGCCTTCGGCATTGCCTGGCTGCTGGCTCGCAAGCGCTTTGCCGGTAAGATCGTGCTCGACGCCGTGGTGCATTTACCCCTGGTGCTGCCGCCGGTCGTGACCGGCTGGCTGCTGCTGCTCGCTTTCGGGGCCAATGGACCCGCCGGGCGTTTTCTTGAGGCAGTCTTCGGCACCACAGTGCTGTTTCGCTGGACCGGGGCGGCGCTGGCTGCTGCGATCATGGCCCTGCCACTGATGGTTCGGGCCATGCGTCTGTCACTCGAAGCGGTCGACCCAAGGCTCGAAAGCGCGGCGCGCACGCTCGGCGCGAAACCGTGGCGAACATTCTTTTCCATAACACTGCCGCTTTCCCTGCCCGGCGTGCTGGCAGCGATGGTGCTGGGCTTTGCCCGCTCGATCGGCGAATTCGGCGCGACGATCACCTTCGTTTCGAACATCCCGGGCGAGACCCGCACCCTGCCGCTGGCGATCTATACCGCGCTGCAAGTCCCGGGCAGCGAAGCGATTGTGACGCGATTGGCAGTGATTTCGGTATTGCTGTCACTTGGCGCATTGGTGGTCTCAGAACTGCTGGTCAGGCGCAGCGGCTATGGCCGGGGGCGGCATTTCATCTGACGGGCCAGAACCGCTAGTCCTTCTGATGCTGCTTGGGACTGCCGCGCAGCATTTCGCGCAGACCTTCCCATTCACCAGCATCGCGCAAGCCCAACGCCCGGTCCTGCATCTTGCGAAAAGCGGCGATCACGCTGGCGCCCAATCCGGTGACATGCGCCCCGGCACGGCCCGGACTGCCGGGGCCGGTTTCAACCAGCGGCTCGCTCCAGCAGCGGTTCATCGTATCGACCAGCAACCAGGCGCGACGATAGCTCATGCCCAGCGCACGCGCGGCTGCCGAGATCGATCCTTCGCGCGCGATCGCCTCGAGCAAATCAGCCTTGCCCGGCCCCATCGCGATCTCCTTACCGCAATAGATCTGCAGCTTGATCTTGAGTTCGGGAGCCGCATCGGGCTTCGCGGTTGAGTGCTCAGTTATTCCCCGCTCCATTGACCATGATCTTCGCGGCCGAGACCCAGCTCGCATCTGGCGAAGCGAGGAAAGCGACCACTGCAGCGACTTCCTCGG
>JAQWKP010000349.1 GCA_029247785.1 Novosphingobium sp. | reverse complement strand
GGTGGAGGCCGGTGATAATGACCGGGCGATGGATCGGCAGCTCGGACAGCCCGGCCACGCGTTGCATTTCCCGCACCGCGATACCCCGACTGCACAATGTCGTCAGAACTGCGCCCCAGGCTATGTTGCGACCTCGCGGCGAAAAGCGCGGATCGTAATCCATCGATTCGAGCAGGACCCTGAGCCCCATCAGATAGTCGTCCGCGCCGAAATCGTCCGAGCCAATCTGCTGTGCTGCCAGCTCGTGCAGCTGATCGATCGCGCCAGAAAAGCGATCGGGCGCCGGGAAACGCTCTTCGACCCCTAGCACGCGCCAATCACCACAAGCGGTGCTGCTGGAGCCACATCCGCCGCTCACGCAGGATCGCATCGCGCTGCGCTGGCGTCACGAACGGTGTCTCGGACGGGAGGTGCTTGCGAACATCGGCTAGCGGCACTCTCTTTGCGGTTGGCAGGGTCGCGCCTTCACTGCGAAACCAGCGGCCCTGGAACTGGCCGGAGCGGTGGCCGACCGTGTCCAGCCAATTGGCAACGCCCGGGTCCTTCGCGCTGATGACGAAGCGGACAACACCGTCATTATCGACATAGGCCTGGGTGTCATTGAGCGAGCTGTGGTTGTTGTGCCAGTCGGTTGTCTCGAACACTTCATCGGTCAGCATGACCGACCAATATTCGACAACTGGCGGGATTATCGCCTCGATGATCAGCGCCTCATCGTCAGCAAGCTCATAGGCGGTTTCGAAATAGAACTGGCCTTCCAGGCCGACAACGTCGGTGGTGTCGTAATAGGTCAGCTTCTCGTTGATGAAGCCCTTGTCCCGCATCGCCTCGATATGGGCCATCTCGACGCCGGAATAGAACGTTACCGCCTCGCCCAGCCAGTGGAGCTGGTCCTTGAGATAGGCCGCAGAGGGCCGCTCGCGACCGCCGGGTGCGATATCGAGCCGCTCGATCGAGAACGTCGGGACATCACTGTTGCGCCAATCGGCATTGACGCCGCGAAACCACAGCTTGTTGGTGTGCAGCTGCAATTCCCACCACTCGCCGTCGTAACCATCGGGCCGGGACGGGCTTAGGATCACATCGAACCACCCATCACTATCAAGTTTCAGCGCATTGAGGTCATGATGGTCGAGCGAGGGGCCGGGTTGCACATTGTCTGCCTCGCCGCCCGGCTCGCAGGGGAACGGTCCACGCTGGGCGATGATTGCAGCGCGCAATTTTCCGGGCTTGCCGCGCAGACGATAGCTGCCCCCAGGCGTGACCTTGGCAAGGCGGTAGATCGTGTCGGCATTGGGCTGGCCGAAATTGAAAATGAACCCATTGCCCGGACGGAAAAACGGATAGTCGCCGTCGCCTGCCAGCGAATCCAGCAGGCTGAAGACCATCGCCGATTGCATCTTGCGACCCAGTTCCTGGCGAGTCTGAGGATCATCACGAACGCGTTCGGGGAGCTTGGCCAGCACCTCACGCGGCAAATCGCGCAACTTTTCGACGAATTCATCCCAGCCGGGAATGGTCATGTCTGCCTGGCTCACGCGATCCTCTCAACAGCTGGAAGCTTTCCGCCAATCTATGGGCGTGAATTATCCTGTCAGCAATCGTCGTGATTCGCGAGGAGTCCGCCAAACGGCCGAATTCAACTTGCTACCGCTGGTTCCCGCAGAGGCCTGCTGAAGATCAGCGCGGCGGCCAGATTGAGAGCCCTGAGTGGATTCCCGAAACGCACGAGGCGGGCGACCGTGCGCCACATACCTTTCCGCCTGCCGCCACCTCTGACGTGTCGCATCAGCAGGTCATAACCGTCCCCGCGCATCGCTTCTGCAGACCAGCACAGCCCAAGAGCTACCTTTTCGCGAACCGGCGCGCTCAGCCCTTCCCGGCCAAAGAGGGCATCCAGCTCATCGATTTCGGGCAAGTTCTCGAGGTCAGCCGTGGGATCCTCCCGACCTTCCAGTCTTCCGCAATAAGCAAGATAGGCGATCGCCGCGCCGATATGCACTTCGGCTGTGTGCCGCTCCGTTATCTGACCCATGTGGCGACGGTATCTAAGCAGGCGCTGCGGAACGTTCCCAAGTTTGGTGACATTGGCAAGGCGCAGCCACAGGTCGTAGTCCTCGCAATGCCGGAAGGCTGCATGATAACCGCCAACCGAGCGGACGATGTCGCGCCGGTACATGGCCGTGGGATGACAGACCAACTGCTCTCCGGTCTCGATTCCCGCGAGCAGGCCCTCATGAGTGATCGGCTGATCGGGGCCGGTGCCGACCATATCCTGCCCATCCTCGTCGAATTCCTGGCTCCATGTGCCAACCACGCCGTAATCCGGATGCTCGTCGAGGAACGCTTTTTGCAGCGCAAACCGCTCGGGCTGGCTGGCATCATCGGCATCCATTCGGGCAACGATCGGCGCGCGGGCAAGCTCCAGCATTTCGTTCAGGCTGGCTATCAGCCCGCGGTTTTCGCGCAGGATCGGGCGGATCCGCGAATCCTGAGCCGCAAAATTCGAAATGATCGAGGTTGAGGCGTCCTTCGAACCATCGTCCACAATCAGGAACTCGAAATCGGCATAGCTCTGACCGAGCACGCTCTCAATCGCCTCCACCAGGAATTGCTCGCCATTATAGACGCTCATCGCCACACTGATCGCAGGATGTTGCATTCGTGGTTTGACCCGCAATATTCCAGATATTTCAATACGATTGACGACCGCGATCAACTATAATGGCATATGGTAAACAAAAGCCTGAAACCGCCCCCCGATTAAGCTCACTCAGATTCTTTATGGCCAGCCGGTCGTGGCTCAGTATTTCACCGATTGAGTGGTGATTTTGGCCGTGAATGGGCCTCCATCGCGCCCGCGCACCTCCCGGCCGATCTCCTCAAGATATTGTCCGCTAAAGGTGGTGAGCCCGGTTGTTACCGCAGGATCGCATAAGCACAGCGCGAGAATCGCTTCTGCCATGACTTCAGGATCTTCGGGCGCAGTGAACCGGTCCTCGCTGACCCGGCCTGTATCAATTGCCTTTCGGACATTGGATGTGATGACCGAATTGACCGGCGCAACGGTGTTTGCGCAAATTCCGGTGCCGTGTAGTTCAGCAGCAAGCACACGCGTGAACAGATTGAGCCCGGCCCTTGCCGAGCAATAGGCGCTGGTTCCCGAAGTGCGGTGATAATCCAGGAACGGCGGCCCGCTCGGGTTGGGCGCAGAGCGATCCGCAGCGGTCGACGACACGTTGACGATACGCCCCCAGCCCTGTTCCATCATCCCTGGCAAGACCCGCGTAGTCAGATCGCGCACCGCAAAGACGTCGATTTCATAGACCAGGCGGAATTGCTTCTCGGTCATTTCCCATGTTCGCCGTCCGCCAATGCCAGAAATGCCGGCATTATTCACAAGCACATCGACCTTGCCGAACTTGCCGAGCACCCAGTCCATGAATTCAGCCCGGGAATCCGGCTTGGAAACATCGAGCCCATGGGCATAGGCCGTGCCGCCCCGGCTGCGGATAGTCGCCACGGTATTGGCGAGGGTATCGGGCTGCGGATCACTTTCGTCGCCGACGGTCCTTGCACCAACGATGACGATGGCATCTGCTGATGCCAGCCGCTCCGCAGCCGCTTCACCAATCCCCGCGCTCGCGCCGGTGACGAGTGTGATCTTGCCTTCGAGTTCGCTCATTTTCCGCCACCTCAACCGAAACTGATAGGATAGGCTAGCTTGCGAGCGCGTTCGTTTTCCGGGAGATCGTCCTTGCGGGCGAATTGCACGCGGGTGCGCGAAATCTTCCAACCCTCACGGGTGCGCACCAGCTCGCGATGATACCAGCCAGCGTTCCACTCATCGGTGCCGGTCGAGATGAAGGCATAATTCTGCAGAGTCACCGCGCTGTCGCCATCGATGATGATTCGCGCTGCACCGCCCAGGTGAACACCATGCGGTGCCTGACTGAGCACGTCTGTCACCTCCTTACGACCGGTGAGCTTGAGCTTGTAAACCTCATAGACCGTGTCCGGGGTGAACAGGTCCATCCACTCGTCGAAGCTGTTGAGTTCAAGGCGCAGGCAATATTCGTCGAGCACCCGGCGGATGGCCAGTTCGTCGACAAGCTGCTGGAGTGTCTCATCGCTCATCTTGTTATGATCCTTTGTTGCTGGGTTGTTGCTGAGATCCGGACGACAATGTCCGCTTCATAGAACGCCACGGGGCAACGCGCTTTACCCACTGGTCTGAATATCGATCACGATCTTGCCGAAATGCTCGTAGCGTTCAAGGGCACGAGCATAACAAGGATGATCTTCGAGCCGGGCCTATGTTTGCCGGCTGGACTGGGTAATGACCCGATCGCGGGCCGCGCGAATATCCCCCGTCTCCAACTGCATCTTCATTCTCTCACTGTCACTGGCCCGATAGGCATCCTCAGCCTGGTTGATCTGTTCGATATCGACACCCAGGCTTTCGAGCGCCATGCGAGCCATTTGGGTCGCTGATTCCTTTACCTCTCGGACCACATAATTGACCGGCGCGCCCTTCAGGCGGATCACACCGCGTCGATCATAAGCGCGCACATAGATCGACGCCTCCGGAAAGGCCTCGTGTATCGCCTCGATCAATTCCGGGCCAAGCTGGTCGCCATCAATGCAGAACAGGATGAGCTTGGCGCTTCCAGCCCCTGCCTGGCGCAGAAGGTCCAGGCGCGTTCCATCTCCGTAATAGACCTTGGCACCGAAATTACTGGCGATATCAATCATCTTGATATCCCTATCGATCAGGGTGACGGGTACTTTCCCGGCGATCAGCATTTGTCCGACCGTCTGGCCAAAGCGGCCATAACCCACGACCAGGGCACTCGCGCCATCAGTCTCGGGCCCATCGCGTTCGCCTTGGGGACTATTGGCTTGGATTCGCAAGCGCCGGGTCGCAATGATCAGGAGCGGTGTTGTCGCCATGGACAGCGTCACGATTGCACCAAACAGGCTCGCCGCATCTGGTGAGATCAGCAAGGCGCTTTGCGCCTGCGAAAACAGAACGAAGCCAAATTCGCCGCCTTGGCTGAGCATCAGGCCAAGTACAAGCGCAGCGCGCCAGTCCATCCGGAAGGCGATACCAATGAGAAATATGACCCCGGATTTCACCGTGATAAGCGCCAATGCCATCGAAGCGACAAACAAAGGCTGTTCGGCAATTGCAGAAAGGTCCAGCATCATCCCGACGGCAAGGAAGAACAGCCCCAGCAGGATAGACCGGAAGGGTTCGACATCGACTTCCAGCTCATGCCGATAAGGAGAATCGGCCAGCATAACCCCGGCAACAAATGCGCCCAGCGCGGTTGAAAGGCCCAATGCCTCCATCAGGGCAGCCGATGCCACGACTGTGAACAGAGCAGCGACAACGAACATCTCGCGTTCGCCGAGTTTACCGATCAACCCAAATAGGGGACGCAGCAAGAAGCGGCCTGCAAGGATCAAACCAACAATGGCCATGACCGTATTCAGCGCCAGCATCCAGCCCGATAGGCCGACTGCATCTGCCGGGTTCAGGCTCATTGCGGCAATTATCGTGATCAGCGGAATGATCGAAAGGTCCTGAAACAGCAACACCGCAAAAGCCCGTTCACCAAATGGAGTGCGCAGCCGCCCGCCTGACTGGAGCATCGGCAGAACCTGTGCGGTTGATGACAAGGCCAGCGGCAGACCAAGCACCACAGCAGCGGTGATCGGAAAGTCAGTGAAGAGCGCGATTACCGCAGTGATGGCGAGGCCGCAGAGAGTGACCTGCAGCAATCCCAGGCCGAATATCTCCTTGCGCATTCGCCACAAGCGCCCGGGGTTGAGTTCAAGCCCGACGACAAACAGCAGCAAGATAATACCAAGCTCCGCGATACCCAGTTTCTGTTCCGGATCGCCAACCAGGCCCAATATGTGAGGCCCTACAATCGCGCCAGCGAAAAGGTAGCCTAGCGTCGCACCCAGCCCGAGCCGGCGAAAGACCAGGACAAATGCAAGGGCAAAGCCAAGCAGCAGGAACCCGTCATAGAGCATCGATCCTTGTCCAGTTTCATGCATCTCGTCGAGTCCTCCCGCGTCAATCGACTGGCTCGCTTGGCCGAGCTGTGCCCTTCGCTCCAATACTAATGCAGCACCTGGATGCCCGAGTGCTGCATCAAACGTTCGCAAAAGAATAGTACGCGCAGCGCTAAACCACGAGCTCGATCATTCATTGTGGTCGCTGCGGTACTGAGAAACAGGCCCGGAAAGAGGCCGTAGGATCAGCATAGCTACTTCCCGCTTCATACCATGAGGTGAGTGGTAAAGTTGACTGCCAGCCTATCAAGACAGATGCTGAATGCCGGATTCCGATTGACATCTCAGGCCGCGATACCCGCGATTTCGCGGACCGAACCGCCCAGGGATTGCTCAGGCCGGCTTCATCAGCTTGCCAGCGGATGCTCCACCATCGGCAATCAAGGCATGGCCATGGACGAATGAGGCCTTGTCAGAGCAAAGCCAGATGGCGGCTTCGGCAACTTCATGCGGATCGGAGAAGCGTTTGATTGGCGCAAGGCTTTCAAGGAATTCCTTGTGCTTCGCATTCTCTTCCAGCGCCTCTCGCATCGCCGGTGTTACCATGGTGCCCGGGCCCACAGCATTCACGCGGATATTGTGTTCGCCATAGTCGAGGGTGGCAACCGCAGTCAGGCCGAGCAGGCCGCGTTTCGCGGCAATATACGCAGCGCAACCTGGAGCCGCGCCGTGCTCATTGCCCGAGCCGATATTGACGATCGCGCCGATGCCCTGCTTCATCATCGCCTGAATCTCATATTTCATGCAAAGAAAGACGCCGGTGAGGTTGACGGCAATCGTGCGGTGCCACTCATCTTCGCTCAAATCGGCGAGAGGCAGGAAAGGCGGCGGGATCATCGCATTATTGATCGCGAAGTCGATGCGGCCATAGGTATCGACCGCAGCCTTCACCATCGCCTGCACGTCTTCGGATTTCGAAACGTCAGTGCGGACAAACATCGCCTCGCCGCCCGCGTCCCTTACGCGGCCCACCGTTTCTGCGCCACCTTCTTCGTTAATATCGGCAACGACGACCTTACCGCCTTCGCGCGCGATCAGGTCACAACAGGCTTGGCCAAGGCCACGGCCTCCACCGGTTACGATACCTATTTTGTCTTCAAGATCGCCCATGGAATTGTCCTTTTCTTGGATGGAACCAAACTCGAAGCAGCATTAGATCAAGTTAGGCTATCACTGAATTTTAGCCCTCGTAAGTTCACTGAACAACCACGCGCACATCCTTGAAATTCTGCGCGAGCGTCTGATTACTCGGCGCCACGTGACCATCGCGCTGACCGTTCACATGTAACCTGACGACGTATGTGCCCGGTGTGGCGAAACTGACCGTGCGTTTGACATTGTGCAGCACCTGGGGTGTCGACAGGATCGTTGCCGCTTCGTCATTGATACTGCCGACCGTCCAATGGAACTGGGTGATCTTGCCCGCAGCCGGCGGCATCTCGAGCCTGGCGACCAGCTCCACCGGCTGGTTCACACCGACCACGGCGCGAACACCGCCATTGGCGGTGAAGTTGATGACAGGCTGCAGGCCGTGTCGGTCAGCTGCTTCCGGCGCAAGGATGACCTGGCCATTGTCAATCGTATAGCGTGACGAAGGCGGCGGTTCGATGCCTTGCTCGGCCCAGGCCATCAGATCGATGACCGCCTGCTGGAAGATGCCCGGCTGTCCAGCGCCGGTACTATGGCTGCCATTGTCATGCAGATAGAAGCGCATCATGTCCTCGGCCTTGCCGGGACCCAGTTTCTTCTCGATCCGCTCTGCATAGCCAACATTAAAAATGGGCCAGGACAGCTGATCGGCCATGCCTTCAAGGATAATCGCCTTGGTCTTGATATCGCCGGTCTCAATTCGGCCGCCCATAGTCCGATAGTTGGAATGGGTGAGGACGCTGATGTCCTTGCGCTGCGGGTATCTGGCCGATCCGTCTGCATTCCGGTATTGGTCATGGCTGCGGACACCGGCGATGTTGCTGTGGCGCGGATAGTAATACATCGCCAGAATGAACCGGTTGTTGATCCGTATCTTGCTGCCGACTGTCAGAGCGTCGAGCAGGAGCGCGCTGTTGGTGATGGGCGATTGGCCCCCGAAATAGTCCCTGTTGGTACCCGTGAGCGACAGCGTGCCGGTGGCAACGTCCAGATTGCCCATCAGGCTGAAGCGGCGCTTGTTCTCCGTGGGCGGCCCGAATGACCGGGTCGGGTCGATCAGGCGCGTTTTACCGTCAGCTGCATAGACGTAATACTCCAGATAGTTGTCGCCGGTCGTGCCCATTGCGGGGATGGTCGCCGGATCGAACTGGATCACGATCGGTACGCCTTGGTCATTGCGGGTTATGTCGGTGATGGTTGCGAAGCCATCCACCTTGGCAGCTGTCAGATAGTTTGGCGGATTGGCCCCTGCGTAGCCCGGCTTTGACCAGAAATCGTGCTCATAGCCCTGGTCTGCCAGGCGAATATCGATCGGATCGACTAGGGGCGTGAGGCGGGCGAAGTGTCTGCCAATGATTGCAAGCGGGTACCCGGCCGCAATGAACTCATTCAGCACGGACTTCTCTTCGGAATTAAGCCCGGCATAGACGTCGCCGGTGCCGCCCGGAACGGCAGCTGCGGCGATCGCATCGCGCTTTGCCTGGGGAATCCCCATCGTATAATGCGCCTGCCAGTAGAACGAGTGATAGGGAGCGTCACCGTTGGTCCCGATGCACTTCGGCAGCACGCCGGCCCAAACCCCAGTCACGTTCTCAGCCGCAGCCATCGTCACTGTTCCGCCGCCGCTGCATCCCCAGAAGTAGCTGTAGATCCTATCGGTGTTGCCATAGAGCTTGTTGGCATAGGCCCAGGCGACCTTGGTAGCCGCAGCTTCATGGCGATGGCTTGCGACAGCGTTGGGTATGGAGTTGCTCAGCCAATTCACGGAAAAAGCACCGTTGGTGAAGGCCATCCGATTGTCGACAATGCCTCCCCCGGTTGGATGCTGCTGCTCAAACGAGCGGTTCCGCCAGAATGGCTTTGCCGGGAACCGCCAAACGTATTTTTGCTGAAAGGTGGTTGGGCTTTGGCGCACGCCGGAAGGCAAGGTTTCTACCCTCTTCGTAGCCGGGAAGTGCCCTGTCACTTGTGTATAGGGGATCAGCGGTCCGCCGGGCACCTGGAAGGCCAATTGCTGCGTTCGCGTGATGACGAAAGTGTCTTCGTTGTAATCCGGGTCGATGCAGGTTCCATCGATGAGCAATTGCGGTTCGACACCGGTATCCCGGTCGATCTGACGTACTGGCGCAAACCCACACGGCGCTGCCACAGCGGGCGATGCAGCCAGCAAGCCGCCGACCACCACCGCGCTGGCGGCTGCGATAAAACGCATCGACCTGCGTGCAGAGATGGAACGTGCGCGCCCATCCAAAGCCGTGAAAATGATTAAATCAGACAAACCCATTACTGCACCCCCAGATTGCGCCGCGGCGGTTGGCTGGCCGTCGGAATGGTCGGGGCGAACACTAGCTGCGCAGGGGTCTTTGTTAAAGGCCAAATGGCGGTTAGCTGGCGCAAATCTCCTCTTCTTCCGCACACAGGGACGGCACCAAGATGGCACAAACGGGGCCAACCTTGCCTATGCCGAAATTCCCTCGCAGGATGGTCTGCATTGGCCGCATTGCGACATGCAAGGCCGCGCAACGATAATTCTATATCTATCGGCTAGTTTGGGAGAATGACGTGACGAAGAAGAATGCCTTCAAATATTCGCTTGCCGCCCTGAGCCTCATCTTGGCAGCTCCGGCTTTGTCGCAACTCAAACCGAAGCCTGAAATCGACGACCAGGGGACAATCGTCGTACCCTCATTCAAACTGCCCTTTTCCTCAATTGCCAGTGAAGAGGCGATGGAAGCATTCAGGAGCAGGATGGAAGCGCCGCGATCAACGCCTTCAATGGACTTGAGTGAAGTTCGGAAGAATACAGACAAGCAGACGCTTGTGATGGTCAATCGAGCCAAGGAAATCTTTCCGATGAAGTCCGTCAGGACCATGATCGGAGGCGTACCCGTCGAGATCTTCGAACCCGCCGACGGTATCTCGGACGCAAATAGGGATCGAGTTCTCATTGAGATGCATGGCGGCGCTTTCGTCGCCGGTGGTGGCGGGATTGGCGGCGCAATTGAATCCATTCCCATTGCGGGAGAGGGAAAGATCAAGGTCATCGCGGTGGACTACCGTTTGGCTCCCGAGCATCGCTTCCCGGCTGCCAGCGAGGATGTCGCAACGGTCTATCGCGAGGTTATCAAGGATTACAAACCGGAAAACATCGGCCTATTCGGGTGTTCCGCTGGTGGGACCTTGGCGGCTCAATCTATCGCCTGGTTCCTGAAGGAAGACCTGCCTCTTCCCGGCGCAATCGGAGTGTTCTGTTCTTCCCTGCTCGGCTTCGGGCTGGGAGATTCCACTCAGCTTTGGCCGAGACTGGGCAGCGTGATACCGTTCGTGCGCGATCAGCCGAAGGATGTGTTCGGCCCCTCGTCAGCCTATTTGGCGGGACAAAGGGTGGACGATCCACTGGTCAATCCAGGATCGTCCGACGAAGTTCTGAAAAAGTTTCCACCTACGCTTCTGCTCACAGGCACGCGCGCGCCCGAAATGAGTGCTGCCGCAGAGAGTGCGGTGAAATTACAGGAACTTGGTATTGAATCGCAGCTCAGCCTTTTTGACGGACTGGATCATGGATTCATTTCCAATCCCGATCTGCCCGAATCTCGCCGCGCCTACCGACTGATCTGGAATTTCTTCGACGAACACCTCGGTGGAGGAAACGGTTCAACGGACGATTAGAATTAGCAGATCCCGATGCGGCTTGAGACCAAAAAAGCGCTGGCACCCGTGGAAAACCAGGGATGCCAGCGCAATGGAATTTGAGCTTTCTGTTACTTGAATTCTTTGGTGATACCGAATTTGAAAACCCGGCCCAGAGTCCAGTGCTCGTAGGCGAGAGAGTTTGTGTTAGCCCTCATGATTCTCTGCGGTTTCTTATTGAACACGTTATCAACGTTCACGCGCAGCTTGGTTCCGGACAGTGCTCCTGCCGAATCGCCGAAGTCATAACCGAGATTCAGGTTGACCATGGTGAATGCCTTGATCGGTTCAAGCGCGCCAATGAAATTGTTCGAATCGTCGGTGTATTTGCCAGAGTAATTGACCGTCACCTTGGCCGAAACCCCGTTCAATTTCCAGCCAACGTATGTGCTGGCCGTCAATTTCGAGCTACCATTACCACGGTCAATGGTTTGCACCCCGGCCGTGGACCTGACTGCCTTTGTCACCAAATTGCCGTTGACGCCAAAAGCGAGATGCCCAAAGCTGACGTCGGTATCGTAGTAGATATGAAAATCGACACCTTCAATCTTTGCATTACTAAGGTTTGTCGTCCTGAGGTCCGCTATTAACGCGATATTTGAAAGTGGTTGCTGAGTGGAGACAGCAGCGCCGTTGACAAGCTCAGCATAATAATTTGACAAAATGGTCGGGTCCGCGAGCAATTCCCCATTATAGGCAAACAGGTCTGGCCGGGCGACGTAGGAGGAGTCTCTCTGGGAGTCGATCGAACCAAGGATGTTTTTGAAGTCGATCGAGTAGAACAGGGCGCCAAAACGCAGGCCGGAAACCGGCGTGGCCTCGAAACCGACCGCCCAACTCTTGGCGGTCTGTGGCTGGACCCCAGGTGCCGAGCCATCCAGGACCAGGGCGCATGCGCCCAGACCATTATCCCTTCCGGTTGAGTTGTTGGGTCGATTGGTGCCGCCGGGGACCCAGGGACATGCAAAGCGGCCCGTGGAAATCGCCAATGCGTCGAGTGCAGTCGGCGCATTAAACGACGTATTCCAATGGCCAAACACTTTGAACCATTCGGTCGGCTTCAATGAAAAGCCGATGTTGGGATTGGTGGTCGAGCCGAAATTGCTGTAATCATCAAAGCGCAACGAGCCGTTGAGATCCAGGAAGGAGGTCACCGGCAGCGTAATTTCGCCGAAGACCGACTTTGAACTGGCGCTCGCTGTGCTCCACGGCACGGACGCCAGAGCGCCCGCCTTACCGGCATTTAGCCGGGTCTGGACGTTGGTATCCAGATATTCGATACCTACCGCCATCTTGGCATCGCCGCCAGGGAGGGCAAAAAGCGAACCGTCAGCAACCGACCGGAACATGAAAAACGTCTGCTTCGTCTGCTGGTCATTCTGAAAATCAGTGATATCCTGGATCACGGAAGAGTTCGCCGCTCCAACATTCAACGGATCGAGCTGGCCCGCAGCGATATAGGCCAGTGCCAGGGCGTTGTCGGCTCCTGTGAATATCTGGTGGTTGGTTGATTGGCCATAATGCAATGAGGTGCGCAGCTGCCAATCGCCACGTAGCCCAGCTGTCAGCTCGGGCGTGATGCCCCAGGTCTCATATCCAACCCGGTTAGGCCGATTGACGTAGTCCGAATGGGCCCCGTAAGAAAAGCCGGTGCCACCCGGAATCGAAAGAACAGTACCAAACGCCGGGGGCACGGCCGGCGGGACGAACACCGAATCTGACGTCGAGCTGCCCGCCGGATAGCCAAAAATCGTGGTGTCGCGCTTGGTCCAATAGCCGGTCACGCGCAGATCAATATTGTCAGCCAGTTCCTGGGACAGAGAGCCGAATACGCTGGTGCGCTCCTGCTTGGGAAGATAGGTCTGCGAAGCAACCTGATCGCAAGCCGTGCCGATCGGGAACCTGCCAGCGCCCGGAGCTGCAGGATTGTTCGTCCACCCCGCACCAAAGAAGAAATAGCGAAGCTCGCTGCCGACAGGGTCGATGCACTGGGTGCTGGCGAATCTCGGGTCGCCAGCGGGATCAAAAATCTCACCCGATGCCCACGAGGTTTCACCATTAAGGATGCCATCACGCTCGGAGTGGGTTACCGAAATAAAGGCATTGCCGGAATTCCAGCTGGTCCCGGCAGTAATTGACCCGTCCCACTGAGAATAACCGCTTATCGTGTCGCCAAAGCCAAAATTACCA
>JAQWKP010000030.1 GCA_029247785.1 Novosphingobium sp. | reverse complement strand
GCTGTTCGCACTTGTATTTACTGCATTGGCAGCGGTCCGACGGATCGGCGGCGGTGCAATCGGCACATTTGCAGCGGCATTCTTCGCTTGTTTTGCATTCTTCGCGATCATGGCGGCAATCGTCACTGCCCTTGTCGCCATATTGGCCGGGACGGTTTCGATCAGCGCTGGCGGCAGCGGCGTTACGGCCTGGATTGCGGGTTTCGTGACTCCTGGAGCACCAGGCGGATTGGGAATCCGAGAAGCGGCCATGCTGCTGCTGGGCGGCGGCGTGCCAGCGCAAGTGCTGATCGTCGTCGCAGTCTTGTTCCGCCTGGTCACATTCGGCGGCGATCTGGTCTGTTTCGCCCTTGGTGGCTTACTGTTTCGCGAAACCTCGGTCGCTAGCCTTTCGGCTTCATCAGCTCATTGACGAAGCCTATCAGACCAAGCTGGCGGGTGCGGCGCTGGCGTTCCGCTTCGAGAATCTGGCGCACCTTGTCAAAGCAGGCCTGGATGTCGTCATTTACGACGACATAGTCATAGCCGTCCCAATGGCTGATTTCCGACTGGGCGCGTTCCATGCGAGCATCGATCACTTCAGCGCTGTCCGTGCCCCGACCCGTCAGGCGGCGGCGCAATTCATCAAGGCTGGGCGGCAATAGAAATACGCGCACGACATCGTCGCGCATCCTTTGCGACAATTGCTGCGCGCCCTGCCAATCGATGTCGAACAGGAAATCCTGACCGTCTTCGAGCCCAGTACTGATTGTAGCCTGCAGCGTGCCGTAATGATTGCCGAAAACTTCAGCCGATTCGAGGAATTCGCCGGCCGCAGCCATTCGCTCGAAGCGCGCCTTGTCGGTGAAATGATAATCGGTCCCATCGACTTCGCCCGGACGCATTCTCCGAGTGGTTACCGAAACAGACATGCGCAGCTGCTGATCTGCATCGAGCAACATCCGTGAAATCGTCGTCTTTCCGGCACCCGACGGTGAGGAAAGCACGAACATCAGGCCGCGTCGCCTAAGCGGTTCGGAAGTTGGAGCGGGAGCGGAAACCATGCCGCGCTGATGGCGGGCAGGAGCGGTCAAATCAAGCCTCTTCGCCGTCATCCTGCCTGGCCGGTCCTTGCGCAGTGGGCTGGGCAGTAGGCTGGCGGCCGGTCTTGCTCGCTTTTCGGCGGTCAT
This sequence comes from Novosphingobium sp., assembly GCA_029247785.1. Lineage (GTDB taxonomy): Bacteria > Pseudomonadota > Alphaproteobacteria > Sphingomonadales > Sphingomonadaceae > Novosphingobium. The sequence continues at coordinate 7,818 of JAQWKP010000030.1, read as the reverse complement.
GAAGCGCCTTTGCCAGCAACCCGCCGCCGACCAGTATCGCGCCCGGCACGGAGCGAGTCGCAACGCGCAGAATCGCACCCTGCACCAGGGTTTGGGCCAGGGGTTGACGCTTGGCTGCATTCATCGCCTGGGCCAGCCCCAGTTTCCCGCCGAACAATCCGCGATTGGCGCCGCGCTGCATCAGAAATGCCCCACCGCGATAGACGATATTGCGAAGCAGCCGGTTCGGGCCAGCTTCCCGCGAGCCTGCCGCCGGATCACCGGCATCCCCGGAGCTTTCCGCCCTGCCCGATCGGGGCTTGTTCCTTGTTCCGGCAGATACCATCGGACACCCAATTTCAGGACCAAGACCCGTTACTTCTTCTTGCCGAAATCAACTGTCACGACATTCGAGCCGTCATCGACCACTTCTTCAGGTGCAACACCGTCGCCATCCGAACCGTCATTTTCTGCCTCGTCGTGCGCTTCATGGCTCTGTTCGCCATCCACCGCCTGAAATTGCAGTCCGAAATCGACTGCCGGATCGACGAAGGCGGTAATCGCGGAAAAAGGGATCTCAAGGCTGGCCTGCTTCTGGTTGAAGCTGAGGCCGACCGAGAAGCCCGCTTCGCTGACAGACAGGTCCCAGAACTTGTTCTGCAGGACGATGGTCATTTCGTCCGGAAAGCGCTCTCCGAGGTCGGTAGGGACGGCAACACCGGGCGCACCGGTCTTGAAAGTTATGTAGAAATGATGCTCTCCCGGAAGCTCTCCGGTTACCTCAACCTGGCCCAGAACCCGGCCCACAACGGCGCGCAGGGCTTCCTGCACGATCTCGTCATAGGGGATCAAACTGTCTGGCGGCGTTTCGTCCATAGGGCCTAGGTGCGCATCGCAAGGGGTTCGGTCAACCGCTTCCTGCACGGATTCGACAGCATTTAGGGGTTTTCCATATGTCTTTTTGCCGGAATGTCCGGCCAAACCGCCACATTTGCAATGTCGCTGGTGATTGATTCCCGCGTCGGCAGGTTTATAGGCCAGCCCATGCGCACCGCCCAGATCTCTCGCAAGACCCAGGAAACCGATATCGCTGTCGAGGTGAACCTCGACGGAACCGGTGCCTATGATGTCTCCACCGGAATTGGCTTTCTCGATCACATGATCGAGCAATTCTCACGCCATTCGCTGATCGATCTGGTGTGCAGGATCGATGGCGACCTGCATGTCGACCAGCACCACACGGTTGAAGACAGCGCCATCGCTATCGGCCAGGCAATCCTTCAGGCGCTTGGCGAAAAGGCGGGCATCGGGCGCTATGGTTCGGCCTATTCGCCGATGGATGAGACCCTGGTGCGCGTCGCGCTCGACATTTCCGGGCGGCCATATTTGGTGTGGCGAGCCGGCTTCACCCAGCCGCGACTGGGCGAGATGGATACCGAGCTGTTCGAACACTGGTTCCATTCGATTGCGCAAGCCGCCGGGATCACCCTGCATATCGATGTGCTTTATGGGCTCAACAACCATCATATCTGCGAAGGTATCTTCAAGGGCTTTGCCCGGTCGATGCGCCAGGCGGTCAGCCTCGATCCGCGCAAGGGCGATGCTATTCCATCGACCAAGGGGCAGCTTGGCGGCTGAAGCAAATTGTGGCTGAGGTCCTGGCACTGATCGACTATGGCGCGGGCAACCTGCATTCGGTGGCCAATGCCCTGAAAGCAGCTGGCGCACCGAAGGTGACGGTAACCGCCGATCCGGACGTCGTGCGCGCCGCCGATCGCATCGTCCTGCCCGGTGTCGGCAGTTTTCGCACCTGCGCTCAGGGGCTGACCGGGATACCCCATCTCGTCGAAGCCATGACCGAACGGGTCCATATCGGCGGCGCGCCGTTTCTGGGCATCTGTGTCGGCATGCAATTGCTCGCCACGCGCGGTCTGGAGCATGGCGAAACGCCGGGGCTCGACTGGATTGCCGGCGAAGTACAGCAGATCGAGCGCACCGATCCGGCGATCAAGGTGCCGCATATGGGCTGGAACGACGTTGCGATCGCGCCGCACGCGCCGAGTGGAGCACTGATCGAACCGGGCGAGGCCTATTTCCTCCATTCCTATCACATCGTGCCGGATGACGGCCATGCGGTGGCGGCAATGACCGACCACGGTGGCGGGCTGGTGGCGGCGGTGGCAAGGGACAACATCGTCGGCGTGCAGTTTCACCCGGAGAAGAGCCAGGCGTTTGGACTAGCGCTGCTCGCCCGGTTCCTGGAGTGGAAACCATGAGAGTCATGATGGCGTCTGTCCGCGCCGGGCTTCTCCCAGCGCTGCGCCCGGCACCGGCCCACACCCCCACCCGGCCACCCACGGCACGGTATGATATGGGTGGCCGGGTGGGGGTGGGGGCCGGTGCCGCTGCCGGACACCCAGCCATCAGATATCGACACACTCGCAATGAGTCCGGAAAAATATGATCGTATTCCCCGCCATCGACCTCAAGCAGGGACAGGTCGTGCGCCTGGCCGAAGGCGATATGGATCGCGCCACCGTCTATGGCGATAATCCGGCGGCGCAGTCGCTGCTGTTTGCCGAGGCTGGCGCGCAATATCTCCATGTCGTCGATCTCGACGGGTCCTTCGCGGGCCGAGCAGAAAACCGCGAGGCGGTCGAGGCGATCATTGAGGCGTTCCCCGGCCACGTTCAGCTGGGCGGCGGCATTCGCACGCGCGAATCGGTGACCGGCTGGTTCGACCTTGGCGTTTCGCGCGTCGTCATGGGCACCGCCGCGCTGAAGGACCCACAATTCGTGCGCGACATGGCGAGCGAATTTCCGGGCGGCATCGTTGTCGCCGTCGATGCGCGCGATGGCATGGTCGCAACAGAAGGCTGGGCCGAGCTGTCCGATGTTCCAGTCACTGACATGGCACGCCGGTTCGAGGATGCCGGTGTCGCCAGCCTGCTGTTCACCGATATCGGCCGCGACGGGCTGCTCAAGGGCTGCAATATCGAGGCGACTCTCGATATTGCGCGCCAGACAAACTTGCCGGTGATCGCCAGCGGCGGCGTAAAGGGCCTCGACGACATCCACATGCTGGCGCTGCAGGCGGTCGAGGGCATCGAAGGGGTGATCACCGGACGCGCGCTTTACGATGGCAGGCTCGATCTCGCCGCGGCGATCCAGATGGCGGAGCGGAGCTAGCGATGACCGTACGCATCCGCGTCATTCCCTGCCTTGATGTGGCCAATGGCCGTGTCGTCAAAGGCGTCAATTTCGTCGATCTCAAGGATGCAGGCGACCCGGTGGAACAGGCACGCGCCTATGATGCGGCAGGTGCAGACGAGCTGTGCTTCCTAGACATTACCGCCAGCCACGAGGCACGCAGCACGCTGCTCGATATCGTCCAGCGCACCGCCGAGGTGTGCTTCATGCCCTTCACAGTGGGCGGCGGCGTGCGCACCGTGGAAGATGCCCGTGAGCTGCTGCTCGCCGGTGCCGACAAGGTCGCGGTTAATTCTGCAGCGGTTTCGCGGCCTGAGGTTGTTGCCGATATCGCCGCGAAGATGGGCAGCCAGTGCATCGTCGCCTCGATCGACGCACGCAAACAGGGCAACCACTGGGAGATCTTTACCCATGGCGGGCGACGCCCGACCGGGATCGACGCTGTGGAACATGCGGTGAAGCTTGCCGAACTGGGCGCGGGCGAGTTGCTCGTCACCTCGATGGACGGCGATGGCACCCAGGCTGGCTATGACCTAGAATTGACTCGTGCGATCGCCGATGCGGTCGCCGTGCCGGTGGTCGCCAGCGGCGGCGTCGGCACGCTCGATCATCTCGTTGAAGGCGTGACAAAGGGTCATGCCAGCGCGGTTCTGGCCGCCTCGATCTTCCATTTCGGCACATATTCGATCGCCGATGCACATGCGGCGTTGAGATCTGCCGGACTGCCTGCGCGGGGATAATCGCCCAAGGTTGTCGGATCGGCTTACACTCTCGCTCTCACGCGGCGGGTCGTTAACCTTTGCAAGCTGCAGTCACGGGCCATGGCCCGCCATTGGCATAAGTATTGCGTTAACATACTGCACATGTCGCAAAAGCGCTCACCCCTGAGATCAACCGCCAGATTTCTGGTGTCGTTGGCAATAGCTTGTGCCTTTGCCGTGCCGGCCTATGCGACCGCAAATGCGCCCGTTCCGGAGCCGGATATGCTGGCCCTGCTCTCGTTGGCAGTCGCAGGCGTCCTGCTCGGCCGCCGCCTTGCCAGGAAACGACCGCCGGACGATTAGCAGTAAGCGGCGCTGACCGCTTCACGTGACACCAACGCTATCCACCCTCACCCGATCAACCGAGCCAAACAAGTCGACAAAGCCTGTCGGCGGGCGCACACTCGCCCGGGGCGAACCGCTCCGCTGGAGAATTACCATGGCCAAGGGCCAAAAGAAGTCGAATCGCGAAATACGCAAACCCAAAGCCACAAAGCCGCCCAAGTCCAATGCCTCACAGCCCAGCCAGAAGCCGGGCGTGGTTCGAGGACTGGAGAACATGAAGAACGGCTAGATTCTGTTTCGCTGACGTCGAAGTTGAACCGAGGCGGTCAGACCAAAGTCAGATATTCCGGCTTGCCCACCATATCGACCCACAATTTCGCCTCATCGAGCACCATACTGCCATCGGCCGAGGTATAGGTCGGCGATGAGACGCGGAAGTTGACGAAGCCAAGGCCTTCGGGGCCGGAGTGGAATCCGTATTTGGTGTCGGCTGCAATCGCCAATGCGGTGCCTTCCGGATAGAGCTTGTTGCCCAGACGAATGCCGCCCTTGAGCACGAAGATCACCTCGTCCTCGGAATGGGAATGGAGCACTGTCTCCTTGTCCGGCATATCGAAGGCGTTCTCGTGCAGCCAGACGCGTGGGGTCGGCTCATGCGCATCGGCATGAAGCGCGCCGCCGATGCCCTCGTTGCCGCCCATCGCATCGGTACGCGGAACCTGTTCGCTGGGCAGTAGCAGCACGCGGCCTTCGCCCGACGCGGCAGCGCTGCCCTCCTGCTGGTTGAAGACGAGCACCGTCGCACCGCCGTCGCAGCCGGATAGCGCGAGGCTAGCACCCGGTTCGACGAGAGCGCTCGCCTGGCTGTTCAGCCGGGTGTCGCCAGCCTTAGCCGAACCTTTCCAGACGAAGATGGACAATTCGGCGTCACCCGCATCAAGCCGGATGCTCGCACCATCAGCGATCTCATAAAGGTGCAAATGCAGCGGATCATCGCCGCTGTCGAAATAGTTATGGGCCCGGACGTCGCCCTGCGAGCCTTCGGGTGAGGCCCCGGCTTGCGTCTGATCCAGCGTCCTGATCGCTACTTTTGCCATGATGCTTTCCCCTTGTTGGCCTCAGCCTCTCGCCCGCACATGATTGCGCAAGATCCCGATACCTTCGATCTCGACTTCGCAGACATCGCCGTCATTCATCCAGGTCATGCCCGGCGGCGAGCCACAGGAGATAATGTCGCCGGGATTGAGCGTGCCCATATGTGAGAGCCATGAGACGAGCTGCTCGGGCTGGAACAAACGGTCGGAGGTCGAGTGGCTCTGCCGCACCTCGCCATTGATCCGGCATTCCATATGCAAATTGCTGGTGTCGAGACCGGTGACGACCCAGGGGCCGATCGGCGCGAAACCCTCATAGGTCTTGCCGTAGACGAAGTAGGGTGATGCGCCGAAAGCGCCTTCCTTGTAGAAATCGCCCCGGGTGACGTCGTTGTAGCAGGTGTAGCCGAAGATGTAGCCTGCCGCTTCCTGGGGGCTGACGCATTTCGCCGTCTTGCCGATGACGATGCCGAGTTCGGCCTCGTGGTTGACGCCCGGATATTCGTCGCTTGGCAGCTCAATGATGCCCTCATGGTGATTGAGCGCGACCAGCGGCTTGTGCCAGAACATCGGCATATCGGGATATTGCGAAGGGTCTTCAAAAGAGCATTTGAAGCCCGGGCCGCAGGAGACGATCCTTGTCGGCTCGGTCGGGGCAAGAAGGTTCACGTCGCCGAGCTGGACCGTGGACTCAGACGAAGGCGTGAAATCAGGAAAACTGCCATCCAGCGGGGTGATCGTTTCGCCGTTCAACTGGCCATGGCGGACCGCGCCATCCAATTCGTATCGAAGATATTTTGCCAAGGAAGGCTCTCCCAAAATCCCGGCCAGCGAAGTCCGGCCCTAGTTCAACTGCAAATCCGGCTTGGTCGCTTCCGGATCGAAATAGCGCCCGGTCTTGAGCGGTCCGGCCAGCGTGGTGCGCAGGCCAAAGCGCGGCTCCTCCGGGCTATTGCCACGGCCGGCATGCAGCATGCGGCGATTGTCCCACAATATCGCGTCGTCAGCCTGCCAGCGATGCATGTAGACATAATCGGACTTGAGCATGTGATCGGTCAGATAAGTCAGCAGTGCATCGCTTTCGTCGCGCTCCATGTCGAGGAAGTAATCGACATAGGTCGGGCTGAGGAAGATGCACTTGCGGCCCGATTCGGGGTGGGTCATCACCGCCGGGTGAATCACGCTGGGATAGCGGCCGTCGAGCGCGCCATCGCGCTGGCTGCGCTCTTCATTGCCGGGAAATTCCTCGTCGCTGGCAAGCCGCACCGAGTCCCAAAACACGCCCGCACGGCCCGTCAGATTGAGGTGAGCGGTGCGCAGGGTCGCCTTGAATTCGAGTGTTTCGAGCCGCTGCTGGACTTCGGCGGGTAAATCGTCCCAGGCCTTGGCGGTGTCGGCCACCATGGTCTCGCCCTCATGCTCAGGAACTTCGAGCATTCGCAGCATCGCTCCTTTGCAGATGTCAGGCGCATATGCGGTGTCGCGGTGCCAGGCGATGCGGTTGATCCGCATATCATCATCATCGAACACGAACACCGTCGGAACCCGGCTGCCACCTCCGTCAAAAGGAGCGCCCAGTTCGATCAGAAAAGGATTGGTTGCCGAGCGCACTTCAGGCACCGGATGGATTTCCAGCTCGCCGAAACAGCGCGTGATCGCCAGATGCTGCTCGACCGTGGAGACGCCGCGAAACAGCAATATGCCATGATCGAGCCAGGCCTTATAGAGCCCTGCCGCGGAATCGCCATCAAGCGGATCATCAGCCGCCAGGCCAATGATCTCGGCCCCCACTGCCATCGGACGAACTGAAAAGCTGCTCATCGCCAATCCCCGAGTTTCGCCCCCGCTCTGCCGCACTACTCAGCCGGTTCCGCCTGTTTGGCCGCCGGGATGCTTACCGTGTAAGTGCCGGTACCGGGACGCAGAACCTGGCCTGCCGGCGTTCCGAGATAATCATTGTCGCGTATGATCTCGGTGCCGTTGACAACAACATTGTGAATGCCGAGCGCGTCGCCATAAAGCCGCGCCCCGCCCGCCGGAAGATCCTCGCGGGTATAGACTCCGCCATCACCGACGGTCGCCTCGTCGAACACCACGATATCGGCGTGCCAGCCCTGCTGGAGCTGGCCGCGATCCCTCAAGCCGACGAGCTTGGCCGGCTCATGGGTGACATGGCGCACAGCCTGTTCGAGCGTCATCGTCTTGAAGGTGCGCACCGCGTTCGACAGGAAGCGGGTGGTGAACATGGCGCTGTCGATCATGTCGAGATGCGCGCCGGCATCGGAAGCACCGACCACCGTGCGCGAATCCTCGATCAGGGCGGCGCGGGCCTGATAGATTGCTTCGCTGTCCTGCATCATCGTCGGCATGAAGCTGGTCCTGAGGCCATCGGCGAGTGCCATATCAATGAACACATCGAAGGAATCGCGGCCCTGTTCCTCGGCGATTTCGGCGACCGCACGGTCCTGATAGGCGGCATTCTCCTCGGA
>JAQWKP010000027.1 GCA_029247785.1 Novosphingobium sp. | reverse complement strand
GCTACTGGGCACTGGCCCACCCTACCGGCAAGCCGGATTTCCACCACCCAACTTGCTTCGCCGCGACACTTCCGGCACCGCAAAGCATATGAAATTCGGTATCGACCGCCTGCTGACTGACCCGGACTTGCGCAAGCCACTCATTGGTAAGCGTGTCGCGCTCGTTGCGCATCCTGCATCGGTGACCGAAGACCTGACCCATTCGCTCGACGCTCTAGCTGCTTGCGACGATATTCGCCTGGCTGCCGCATTTGGCCCGCAGCACGGGCTCAAGGGCGACAAGCAGGATAATATGGTCGAGACGGTGGACGAGGTCGATCCACGCTACGGCATCCCGATCTTCAGCCTCTATGGCGAGGTACGGCGGCCCTCACCGGCGATGATGGACAGCGCTGATGTCTTCCTGTTCGACCTTCAGGACCTCGGCTGCCGCATCTACACATTTGTCACCAGCTTGCTCTATCTGCTTGAGGCAGCAGCGGAGCAGGGCAAGGCGGTCTGGGTGCTGGACCGGCCCAATCCCGCGGGCAGGCCGGTCGAGGGTACGCTGCTGCTGCCCGGGCAGGAGAGCTTTGTTGGTGCCGGACCGATGCCGATGCGCCACGGGTTGACGCTCGGCGAAATGGGGCTGTGGTTCATCGAGCATTGCGGGATCAACGTCGATTATCGGGTGATCGACATGCATTATTGGCTGCCGGAGGCCGGGCCTGGTTTTGGCTGGCCGGACAGCCGTATCTGGGTCAATCCAAGCCCCAATGCTGCCAATCTCAATATGGCGCGCGCCTATGCCGGTACGGTGATGCTGGAAGGCACGACATTGTCCGAGGGCAGAGGGACAACGCGGCCATTGGAAGTGCTGTTCGGCGCGCCCGATGTCGATGCAGGCAAGATTCTCGCCGAAATGCAGCGCCTCACGCCGGCATGGCTGGAGGGCAGCGCCATTCGCGAGTGCTGGTTTGAGCCGACCTTCCACAAGTACACCGGCTCGCTGTGCAGCGCGCTGATGATCCACGCCGAGGGGCCACATTACAATCACTCGGCTTTCCGCCCCTGGCGGCTGCAGGCGCTCGCCTTCAAGGCAATCCGCAAGATATATCCCGACTACGATCTTTGGCGCGATTTCCCCTATGAATACGAGTTGGACCGCCTCGCCATCGATGTCATCAATGGCGGACCGGGGTTGCGGGAGTGGGTCGATGATGCGGGAAGCCAGCCGGGCGATCTCGATACGCTGGCGAGCGCGGATGAATCTGCTTGGCGAGGGGCTGTAGCGGATTTGCTCTTGTATTGAGCGGGATGGCGGAGGGTGCTGGCGTCAATTGGGGCAATCGTCTAGCTCTTGACGTAGCCAAAACGTTGTAAAGGGGAGGCTATGGCGGATCAGGAACCGGTGAGGCTTTTCGTCAGCCACCATTCAAGCAAGTTCAGTGTTGCTCAACAGGTCGAAACCCTTCTGGCCAAGCGCGGTATTCGCTGCTGGATCGCTCCTCGCGATGTTCCTCCTGGCGCGCCGTTCGACACAGCCGTCCATGAAGCCATCGAGAAATCTGCAGCGGTCCTGCTGTTGTTCTGCGCAAATTCGGACAAAAGCCGACATGTGAAGCGCGAGCTGATCCTCAGTGACAGCGCCGGTCGGCCGATAATCCCCTTGCGGCTCGAAGCAATCGACCCCGGCGACCTCGCCTATCACCTCGCCGATTCGCAATGGGTCGACTGGATTGACCGGCGTGAAACGGTGATGGACCGGGTTGCGGCGCAGTCACGGCTCTATGCCAATGCCCCGGCTGATCTAGCCGCCGATGTCACAATGCTTGGCGCCGAGCCGGCAAGGAGCCCCGGCGGCGGCCAAAACCGAATCTGGTTATTCGCGGCGATTGCAGGTGCGGCGCTGGCCGCTCTGGCGATCATACTGTTCTTTGCCAACCGTGGTGACGACGATCAGACGATCGAAAATGCCACGGTGGCAACAGCAGATGGCTCGCCAGGAGATGCTGTCGCTGCTGATGTCGCTGTTACCGAGGCACAAGGATTGGATGACGGGAAGAGCGACAATAAAGCGCTACCACCCACTATGTCCCAGCCTGCGCCGGCTGTCGTTGTGGCACAACCCAGCCAATCGTCGCCCAAGCCTGTAGTTTCCTCTCAGTCGCCGGCCTCCATACCGACCACGGAGGGACCGCTGCAACGCCTCGTCCAAGCCTGTAGAGGCGCGCAGACAGACGCTGAATATCTGATCTGTTCCGATGCGGCGCTTGGTCAGCGGGCTCGCGAAATGAGCAAGATCATCCGCCAGATCAGGGCACGCTACGAGGTGTTGAAAAAAGCCCGAGTGTTTTCAATGCCGGTCAGCGCCGGTGGATCAATGGGGTCAAGGCGAGTTGTCATTCGGCCAACTGCGTGGAATCCAGGCAACAGGAACGAATGAAAGTGCTTCGCGCTGAGGCCACTTCATTAGGATAAGTCCTTCAAGACCTCGCGCAGCTACAATAGGTTGATGGCCGGGGCAGGACAGCGTTGAAATCTGCATTTAATGCACTTGGTTTGACCGCAATGCGTCGCAACCGAGCAATCAATTTTCCTACTTCACATGCATCTGGCACATTGCGTGCGCGGCGATTCTGTTGTGTGCTGATTGGACCTTCAATATGAAGGCCTGCTTATGTGATGTCATCCAATACAAATTCATTCAACCATCTGAACTAAAAGATATTTATCAAATTTCCTAAGTTTACACCGTGTCAACATTGTCAACTTGGGCGCTCGTTCAACCCAGCTTACCGCTGATGAAATTTGCTATCTCCGCTTGCAATTCCTGGTCCTCGGGGGAGGCACCGCTCAAGCCACCATGGGGCATCGCTTCGAACACATGGAGTTCGGCCTCGATGCCGGCGCGGCGCAGCGCGCGGTGCATCATGACTGTGGGCGAAAGCAGCATGTCGCGAGTGCCTGACACCAGGATCGTGGGGGGAAACCCCTTACCGAGGTCGCCGAATACCGGCGAAAGATAGGGATGGGCCATATCGTGACCGTCGGCATAGAGCAGCATCGTCTCAGGCTGACCTTTGCGCAGCACGACGTCGATCACCTCATTGGTGGCGAAGGTGTCGCCGGAGTGTGTCATGTCGACACCGGCGGTGTGCAGCGAACAGGCACCGGGAACCGGCAGGCCTTCGTCGCTAGCCCGCAGGATCGTCGCGGCGACCAGATTGGCTCCGGCGGATGAGCCTTCCAGCGCGATCTTGGCCGGATCGAAGCGCTTGACCAGCCAGGCATAGGCTTCGACGCAATCGTCGAGCCCGTTGGGGTAAGGGTGATCGGGCGGCATCCGGTAGTCAACTGACCAGGCCCGGATACCGGTCAGGCTGGCATAGGTCTGGGCGGTGTAGGCCGCAGTCATGCCGCCGCCGACAATGAATGCGCCGCCGTGAATGTGGAGGATTGCCTTGTCGTCATTGTCCGGCTTCAGCGATTCGGGCGTGACTTCGTAGAGTGTAGAATTTGTCAGGCTGTGTTCCGCGATCGCTGCTGGAAACGGCTCGGCGCGTTGCTGGGCGATTGGCCGCATAAAGCCTTCGACCTGTTCGACATAGGCGCGATAGGCGTCCTTGTCGGTATGCGGAATTTCCGGCGGCATCACGCCGAGGCCGCGAGACAGAAAGGCCTGAGCTTCCGGACTGACCGTGGTCGGTGTCGGGATAAGGCGCTCTGGCAAGGCCAGGCCAGGTTTGTCGTTGTCTTTGGCCATTGGTCTGGCTCCCTAGTGTTTCTTGCGAGTCAGCTCGCGCATAGCATCGTCAAGTCCATCAAGTGTCAGAGGAAACATCGATCCACTCATCAGCTCCTGGATCAGCTCGGTCGAGCTGGAATATTCCCACTGGCTTTCCGGCGTGGGGTTAAGCCAGACCGTGGCCGGGTAAGTGCTGGTAACGCGCTGCAGCCAGACCGAGCCGGCCTCGTCATTCATATGCTCGACAGAGCCCCCCGGATGGCTGATTTCGTAGGGGCTCATCGCCGCATCACCGACGAAGATCACCTTGTAGTCATGGCCATATTTGTGGAGGATATCCCAGGTGTTGTGGCGCTGCGACCAGCGCCGGCGATTGTCCTTCCACAGCCCTTCGTAGAGACAGTTGTGGAAGTAGAAAAATTCCATGTTCTTGAATTCGGCAGTGCATGCGCTGAACAGCTCTTCCATCAGCTTGATGAACGGGTCCATCGATCCGCCAACATCGAGGAACAACAGCACTTTCACTGCATTGTGGCGCTCAGGCCGCATGTGGATATCGAGCCAGCCCTGTTTGGCGGTGCCATCGACGGTCGCATCGAGATCGAGCTCGTCTGCAGCACCTTCGCGGGCGAAACGGCGCAGGCGCCTGAGCGCGATCTTGATGTTGCGGGTGCCGAGTTCGCGCGTGTTGTCGAGATTCTGGAACTCGCGCTTTTCCCAGACCTTGACGGCACGGCCATGTTTGCCTTCGCCGCCGATACGCACACCTTCAGGATTGTATCCGTCGTGGCCAAACGGGCTGGTGCCGCCGGTACCGATCCACTTGTTGCCCCCTTGGTGGCGCTTTTCTTGCTCCTCAAGACGCTTCTTGAGCGTATCCATCAATTCATCCCACGAGCCGAGCGCCTTGATCTTCTCCATTTCCTCTTCGCTGAGATATTTCTCCATGAGCGATTTCAGCCACTCTTCGGGAATATCGACCGGAGTCTGGCCATATTCTGAGAACACCCCCTTGAAGACCTTCTGGAATACCTGGTCAAACCGATCGAGCATGCCCTCGTCCTTTACGAAGATCGAGCGGGACAGGTAATAGAACGCCTCGGGCGTCTGCTCGATCACATCCTTCTCGAGCGCTTCTAGCAGGACGAGGTGCTCCTTGAAGGATGCCGGAATGCCGGCGACGCGCAATTCATCGACGAAATCAAAAAACATGAATGTCAGGCCTTTTCACGCGGCTTGTTTAACACCGCAACGAGAATGAAGGAGATATACATCAGCAAATACCACGCGCCCAGTTTCGTTGGTGAGACCATCGCCCAGCCATCCGCTTGGTCGGGATAGACCCAGGCGCGTGAGAAGGTCGAGATGTTTTCCGCGAACCAGATGAAGCTGGCGACCAGGAAGAAGCCTATCAGAAGGGGCATCCAGCGATAGTCGCGCCAGACCCGAAACCAGATACGGGTGCGCCAGAACAGCAATCCCATGGCGGCGAAAAGTAGCAAGCGGATATCGGGGAGCCAGTGGTGCGCGAAGAAATTCACATAGATCGCTGTTGCCAGCAACGAGGTGGCGAAGCGATTGGGGTAGGCGCTGTATCGGAAATCGAAGATACGCCATATGCGGGCGAGATAACTTCCGACCGCCGCATACATGAATCCCGAGAACAGC
>JAQWKP010000012.1 GCA_029247785.1 Novosphingobium sp. | reverse complement strand
GTCATTCGCCGCCTTGACCTGATCGCGCCAATCCTCGGCGCCGGTTTCGACTGCTTCATCAGCGCCGCCATCGAGCGCGGCCTGACGTTTTGCCTCGCTGGAAGCCGAAGCGATCACCTTGAGGCCGAGATATTTGCCGACCTGCACTGCTGCAAATCCGGTTCCACCTGCCGCGCCCAACACCAGCAAGGTCTCGCCCGGCTTCGCATGCCCCCGGTCAACCAGCGCGTGATGCGCGGTTCCGTAATTGACCGAGAATACCGAAGCCGTTTCCAGCGACATGCCATCCGGGACCTTGTTCACAGTCCTTGCCTCGAAGTTGTTAGCTTGCGCGAACTGGCCGCCCATGCCGCCGCACATCACCGGGTCACCAACGCTGAGCCCCTCGACGCCTTCGCCCAGCGCCTCGATTACGCCCGCCGCCTCACTGCCTGGAATGAACGGCAACGGCGGGTGGAACTGGTATTTGCCCATGGCGGTGAGCACATCGACATAGGATATGCCCGCGAATTTGATCGCGACGCGCACCTCGCCCTTTCCGGGCGGCCCCGGATCGAAGTCGCGCAGCTCATAGCTTTCGGGAGGGCCAAATTCGTCGGCTATCACGGCTTTTGGCATGCGTAGTCTCCCAAATGGGCTGTCACAGATTCTTGACCAATCGCCCGCCGTCGATGACGAGAATGTCGCCGGTCTGGAATTTCGAGGCGTCGGATGCGAGATAGGCCGCCGGGCCCTCGATATCGGATGGGTCGCCAGGGCGGCCGAGCGGCGTAATCTTCGCCATGTGTTCGATCACCGGCTTGGCCTCAGGGTTGTCAGCCGTCATGCCGGTCATGATGAAGCCCGGGGCGATCATGTTGACGCGGATGCCATATTGCCCGAGCTCGACCGCCATGCCCTTGACCATGGTCGAAAGCGCGCCCTTGGCAGCGGAGTAATGCTCCATGCCCTGGATGCCGTGGTAGATCGACAGGCTGCCGGTCACGACAATCGAGCCGCCGCCCTCGCCCGCCTGCGCCCGCGCTCGCATGTGGCGAGCGGCTTCACGCAAAGTGTAGAAAGCGCCGTGCTGGTTCACCGCGAGTAGCTCGTGATACATCTCGCTCGTCATGTCCGGGAAGGATTCGGCGCGAGTGGTGAAGCCGGCATTGGCGAGCAGGCAATCGACCTGGCCCATCGCCGCCACCGTATCCGCCATGGCCTTGATGACCTGGTGTTCGTCGGCGACATCGACTTTCAGTGCCAAGGTCCGGCCCGCGCCCGCTTCGCGCAATCCCGCCAGTGCGGCGTCTTGCCCGTCACTATTTTTGTCCCAGATGACGACGTCGGCGCCCTGCTTTGCACAGCCGGTCAGGAAACCCAGGCCAATGCCGCTGGCTCCTCCTGTCGCGACAATGACTCGGCCCGTAAGTTCGAACAGCCCGCGCGCGGCGTCGCTCAATGCTGCCCCCCGTCGCAGCGCACCAGCGAACCGGTCACGTTGATCGAGGCCGGGCTGGCGAGATAGAGCGCGGCGGTGACGATTTCATTTGGCTCGGCGGCCCAGCCGCGCGGAATCGGGATTGGTCCCTCGCCCTTATCCGCCCAGGCCTTGGTGATGTCGGTCTTGAAGGCTCCGGGCGACAGCGTGTTAACCCGAACATGCGGGGCATATTCCCAAGCCAGGCTTTTCGACATGGCGTTGAGCGCAGCCTTTGACGATCCATAGGGCACGGTGTTCGGCAGCGGCATCATCGAGCCCGATGACGATACATTGATGATGCAGCCGCCGACGCCGTCTGCTTCGCCGCGATCATGCATGCGTTTGCCGATCTGGCTAGCGAGCCGAAACGGACCTTTGAAATTAAGGTTTACCACCGAATCGAACAGCTTTTCGGTGACTTCATGGCTCGGTGCTGCCGGGCTCATCCCCGCGTTGTTCACAAGGATATCCACATGGCCAAATGCGTCATAGGCCTGCTCGATCAGCGCATCACACTGGTCCCAGCGCCCGACATGGGCAGAGATTGGCATCGCCTTGCGCCCAAGTGCGCGGACTTCCTCGGCGACTGCTTCGCAAACCTCCAGTTTGCGGCTGGCGATGATTACATCCGCGCCGCGTTCCGCAAAGGCCTTGACCATCTCGTAGCCAATGCCACGCGAACCGCCGGTGACCAGCGCCACCTTGCCAGTGAAATCGAATAGCGGGTCCATCACTCGTCCCCCCTCTAATTGTCGCGCGCGTTAGGATAGCGCGCCTTAGCGGCGGCAGTCCGGGTCGGGATGTGCTCGGTCGGGAAAATGCCATCGACCGGCTTCGTCTTCTTGAGATACGCGCGCGCAAGCTGGGACTTGTGGGCATCGGTCGGCCCATCGGCGAAGGCCAGCGACCAGTGCCCGCCATACCAGCCCGCCAGCGGCATATCGAGCGAGATGCCGAGAGAACCGTGCAGTTCGAGCGCGTTGCCCACGACATCGTGATAAAGCTTCGCCATTGCCACCTTGCACATACCGATGTGGTTGCGCGCCGACCCGTGCGGTTTGCGCCCAGCTTCGACCTCATCGATGATCCATGCGGTCTTGAGCGTCAGCA
>JAQWKP010000354.1 GCA_029247785.1 Novosphingobium sp. | reverse complement strand
GCCAAAATTACCATCAACCTTCAGTCCCTCATATTCCGTAATTGTGCGGAAGTTGAGGACGCCGGCGACCGCGTCCGCGCCATAGAGCGATGTACCGCCATCGGTCACTGCGTCAACGCCCGCCAAAACGGCGGTAGGAATGATATCGACGTCAGTCGCTGACTGGCCAACACCCACCGGCGTCAGGCGCATGCCATTCATAAGGACCAGGGTGACGCCGCCCGTTGCCCGGTTAAAGCCCGGCAGGCTGCGCAAGTTCGGGCGATTGATCGAGATACCAGCACGGACGCCGCGCGGATCACCTTCAAAACGGCCGTTGAACGTGTTCGTTATCTGCGGAATAAGGCTAAGCAGCTCATTCGTCGAACCCGCAGCCTTTTCGGTGATCGCAGCAGAACCAACGGTAATAGTCTGTGCGCCAACCACCTCCGTACCGCGAAGCAGCGTGCCGGTGACAACGATTGGATCTTTGCCGTCATCTTCCGCCTCTTCAGCATGCGCCGAGACCGGCATCGCTAAGGCAACTGCAAGACTGGAAAGCGCGACACCTGCGCGCATGGATGAACTACGTCCTTGGAATATCTTCATTTTACGCCCCTGTTTTCTCCGGCAATCGCGAAATGCTAAAGCTTCGCCATCCCCCGCCGGAATTTTCTTCCGCGCTGATTTAACGATCTCGGCCAATTGGTCAAGCCAGTTAGCAAAAGCGGCGCCCGGATTAAGGACGAGAAATGGGGCCGGACTAGCGGTAATTCAGACTTGTTTGCTGCGCGGCTAAACCACAACCACTCTCACACGGCCAAGGTTCTGGACACGCGCGAAATGGGTCTCGGCATCGCCTTGGCGATGCCCGGTAGCCCGAATGGCGGCGAAGTAGGTGCCGGGCTTGGTGTAGCTATGAGTGGCGCTGACCGTTGTCTCGGGCGCTTTGGCGGTGAGCTCTCCAGGCGTCGAGTAATCGCCAGTGCCCTCCAAATCCCATTCGACCGCCGCGACGGGCCCAGTTCCTGGCGGCATCGTGATTTCCGCTGTGAAGGTTGCAGATTGGCCGATGGCCAGTTCGGCTCGGTTGCCGCCGTTGACCTTTAGATCGACGACCGGCTGGATACCCTTGCGCGCGGCAGCCGTGGCGGGAAGCTCCACCTGTCCCTTCACCACCTTGTGGTCCGTACTATCGGCCGGCGATATGTCGTTCTCAACCCAATTGCTCAGATCGCGAAGCGCCTGGTCCAGCACGCCCTGGTAGTTGACGACATGGGTAAGCTGCGTCTGGTCTGACGTTGAACTGTGCTGAGCGTTGTCCGTGTACCAAATGCGGAAGCTGTCAGCAAAGGCTGACCCCAGCTGCTCACGCACCTTACCTTGATACCATGACGCCATCCACGGCAACGCATCGCCATCCATCATCGATTGCACCACGACCATCTTGCCGTTGATCTTGCCCTGCTTGGCCTCGATGTTCAGCGAGCCGCTCCGCATACCGACTGGGCCCCTGATGCGCTGGACATATTTCGGACTGCCATCGGCGTTTCGGAACGAATCGTAAGTCGGCGCGAAATCGAAGGTCGATCCGCGTTCGGGCAGGCCGTGGCGATAATATGTCTGGATTGCCAGATATTCGGAATTATCGATGCGGACGGTGTCTCCCTCCTTGAAGCTTTCGACGATTTCGTTCAGCGCGCCGAGGCGAAACGAGACGATGTTGCCTTCGATTGTGCCCAAGGGCGCGCTTGTCCCCGCTCCTCTGCCGGTCAAGCCGAACAGGTCGGCGCTGGTCAGATCACCTGTCGGGACAATTGACAGCTCAAGCTTCGTGCCGACCCTGAAGCGCGAGCGTGGTCCCGCCGGCGCGCCCGGGATCACGCGGACGACCTTTGCCGTCGTTTTGATGCGCGTGTTGGGTGCTGATGAGGATGGCGCGATATAGCCCGGCTTGGTCCAGAAGTCGTCGATGAAGTCCGGATCGTGCAGCCGCACGAACGCCGCGACGTAGCCCATTGGCCCGGTGCCCTTTGGCAGATAGTTGAACCAGGCCCGGGGGGGGAAGCCGTAGAGCGTGGCTTCCTCAAGGGCGACCTTCTCCTCGGCATTGAGCAGGGGATAGGGATCACCGCTGCCGCCCGGCTCATAGGCGTCGATGATAACGGGCCACTTGTCCTTGAGCACGCGCAAGGCGTGAGCGCGCACAAAAAACTGGCTGGGATTGGCGGCAAGATCACCCATCACATAGGGCATGAAACCGTCCCAGACGCCCGAAGTGTTCTGCGCACTGTCCATCACCTGATAAGCGCCGCCGCTGCCGCCGTAGAGATAGCCGAAGGGCCGGTGCTTGCGGCTATAGATGCGCTGCGCAACCACGCGCGAGAACTTTGCGGCTGCCGCATTTGCGCGGTAGTTTCCGATGCTCGGGTCAAGCTTGCCGCTGGCCGCAGCTTCGGCCGTCCGCCCGATTTCGGAGCCGCCCTGATTGGTCTGAATGCAGTAACCGCCGCTCGCCAGCGTCATCGCCACATTATAAGGCGTGGCGCGCTCGTCAGCCAGCAACTGGTGGGTAACCTGGTAGAAGCGGCCCTCGTACCTTTCTGCTTCTGGGAAATAGAAGGTGAATTTCGTGTCGGTGCCCTTGAAGCCGCCATGGACGAAGAGGTGGCGCACGGCGAAGGGAGGTTCTCCGGCGATCTGCGTGGTGTAACCCAGAATGCTACGAATCTCTTCGGGCGCGTCGCGCCATTCCTCGACGTCTATATAGGGTTCCCGATAATGGGGGTCATCGCCATCGCCGGTAATGAACGGAAAGACAGGAATGTTGATCGCCAGCAACTCAGCGGGGTTAAGGCTAACTGCGATTGTCGTTGCGGAAGCGACATTGAGTAGAAAGGCTCGGCGTCTGATCATTTGCTCTCTCTGTCCAAGTATCTATTGCAAATGAGATTATTCCAGCACTTCGACACTGTCAAAAGAATGGCCGGTGCGGAAAGGCCGCTGACGCACGACTTGTCCGAAAGCAGAGGGGCTGGAAACGACCCACTTGTAATCGTCCGACGGGTGCGGATCGAATAGCCAGCTTTCAGGCAAATTCGGTTCGGTGCTCAATGACTGCTGTTGGGCGCAAAGCAGATATGCGCTTGGTGACCGCATTTGAGCCGGAAGCGCTCTTCAGCCAGACAAATCCCTGGTCGCCCTCACCGCCAATTCGTTATCCCGTTCCTGGTCCGCCAAACGGTGCCCATAAATGTCTGGCGCTAGCTTAATGCTCTCATGACCCTTCCACACTTGCAGGTGCTTGAGGCCACGTAGCGCAGCATGTGGAGGCTGTATTTCGGCTTCAAGATCGGCTTGCCGTCTACATCAGTCCTAGGGCTTCCCTGTCCGTCAACGGTCTGCACCATCAGCCCAACCATCTCCTGCAAGGGAAAGAACATGCGTCGAAGCATGTTGTTGTGGAATAGCAGCGCTCCCCGTCTGCCAGAAATGGGTCCTTCCTCGAAGGCGGGCTACCCAGTTTCCAGCGCTTCAGTGTCGCGACCAGTCCGGAACATCGCAGGAATCCGTGCAACACGGATGCAACACGGATATCCGGCGATTGGCGCAACAATTCGAAGAACAATCAATCAAATCAAGAGGAAGGGTGGTAGCGGAGGAGGGGCTCGAACCCCCGACACGCGGATTATGATTCCGCTGCTCTAACCAACTGAGCTACTCCGCCCCAGCGCACAATTCGCGATCTGCCCTGTGGGCAGGCGGCGCTCTTAGGGCGAGGGGAGCCCATGGTCAACCACCCACCAGGCCGGATTTGGCGGTCCTATCGGCGGAAAGAATAAAGCCGCTCGAAATTCCACAATATCCCGTCCCAGCCGTAGAAGCCAAAGCCTCGAAATCGGAAACCTTGCGATCGGAACGTGGCAGCCAGTTCAGCCTGGAGCGCTTTCGCCTGGCTGCGCTCAACCTTGTTCTGGACGGTGATATGCAATCGCAGTTCACGCGCGTCCTTTTGTTGGATCAGTCCATGCAAGCTTTCGGCAAGTCGCTCGTGCAATTCAATCATGCCGCAACTGTCGATCGCCAAGGCGGTACCCCGACCGAGATCCATTACGCCCGAAATGCAGGCCTCGGGCGACTTGGCCTCGCCAGCTGTTGCGATGAGCAGATCATGCACTTCGGCGCGGGCCGAGGGCGGCAAGCCGTGGAACAGCGTGACATGAGCCTGCAGTCGGTTGCGTTCAGGCGGGTAATGAGCACGGCGCAAGCTATCTGACCATTCGAGAATGTCCGCCGGCAGTTCCGCGGTGACCAGCAGCGGCACGCCCCGGGCCGGCGAAACCTCGCCTAGGGGATTGGCGCCCTCGCCGCTATCAAAGTTCGCCACGTGCGCGCCGGATCGAAAACCATTTCTCGACATTCCGATTATGCTCTTCAAGCGTGTTGGAAAATGCATGGCCGCCCGTGCCGTCGGCCACCATGAAAAGCGCCTCGGTCTTGGCCGGATTGAGCACGGCTGCGATCGATTCCCGCCCTGGATTGGTGATCGGTGCCTTGGGCAGTCCCACCATCGTGTAAGTGTTATAGTCGTTGACCGCCTGGATTTCCGATTGGCGGATGCGCCGTCCCAGCGGTTTGCCTTTGGTGATCGGATAGATGATCGTCGGGTCTGCCTGGAGCAGCATGCCGCGCTTGAGGCGATTGGAATATAGACCGGCCACCATTCGCCGTTCCGAAGGCTTGCCGGTCTCCTTTTCGACAATCGAGGCGAGAATCAGCGCCTGCGTAGGCGTCTTGACCGCGATGCCGCGCGCGCGTTTCTTCCAAAGCTCACTCAGCGTTCGGCGCATAGCTGCCTGCATTCGCCGCAGCACCTCGTCACGCTTGTCACCGCGGCTAAAATCGTAGCTTTCAGGCAGGATAGAGCCCTCCTTGGCAACCGCGACCTCACCCGTCAGAAATTTCTGCGCCATCAGCCTTTCATGGACCATGATCGAGGGCATTCCTTCAGGAATGGTCACGAAACGGCGGATGACTTCGTCGCCCTGGAGAATCGCGAGAATTTGCGACGGGCTGGCACCGTGCGGAAGCAGAAACTCGCCGGCCTTGATCGGCGCGCCGCCGCCAAACAGACGCGCCCGCAGGGAAAAGCGCTCGGCCGAGCCAATCGCCCCTTCATTTTCAAGCTTGGCCGCAACTCCGTTGAGGCTCGTCCCGCTCGGGACGACAAAGCTCTGATCATCTTCGAGCGGCCCGGAACCATACCAGCCCCGAAGGAACAGCCCGCCAGCGATCAACAATGCCGCAGCAAGCAGCGCGGCCAGAATGCAGCCGCGCGGAATCATCAGCTTTCTATCTGGCGCATCACCAGGCTGGCGTTGGTGCCGCCGAATCCGAAGCTGTTGTTGAGCACGGCCCGCACGGCCCGCTTCTTCGCCTGCTTGGGCACGAGATCGACGCCTGCACAGCCCTCGCTCGGATTATCGAGATTGAGCGTCGGCGGAACAATCTGGTCCCGCATCGCAAGAATGCAGAAGATCGATTCGACCGCACCGGCTCCGCCCAGCATGTGGCCAATGGCCGATTTGGTCGAGCTCATCGAGACAGTCGATATGGCATCGCCAAACAGGCGACGCACCGCTCCTAGTTCAAGCTCGTCGCCAAGCGGTGTCGATGTGCCATGGGCATTGATATAATCGATGTCGGAAGGCTCCATCCCGGCCTTACGCAGCGCCATCTGCATCGAGCGGAATGCGCCCGAGCCTTCCGGATGAGGCGCCGTCACGTGATAGGCGTCTCCCGACAGGCCGTATCCAATCACCTCGGCATAGATTTTCGCGCCCCGCGCCTTGGCCCGCTCATATTCTTCGAGCACGACGACGCCAGCACCCTCGCCCATGACGAAACCGTCGCGGTCAACATCATAGGGACGGCTGCCGCGTTCCGGCTCATCGTTGAAATTGGTCGATAGTGCTCGTGCCTGGGCAAAGCCGGCAATGCCGATCGGACAGATCGTCGATTCCGCCCCGCCCGCGAGCATGACCTGGGCGTCGCCGTCACGGATCATGCGTGCGGCATCGCCAATTGAATGGGCGCCAGTCGAGCAGGCTGTAACGACAGCGTGGTTCGGGCCCATCAAGCCATATTTGATCGAGACCTGGCCGGAAATCAGATTGATCAACCGGCCATGGACGAAATGCGGGGAAACGCGGCCCGGACCTTTTTCCTGGAGAACGAGCGATTCGGATTCGATACCCGGCAACCCGCCGATTCCCGAGCCAATCGAGCAACCCGCCTCAAACCGGTCTTCCTCGCTCATTTCAGTAAGGCCGGCATCCTCGATCGCCTGACCTGCAGCGTCGATGCCATAGATGATGAACGGATCGACCTGGCGCTGAACCTTGTGATCAACCCGCTTGTCGGGATCGAAACCCCAGGGGTGGTCAGGTGGCTTCACCTCGCAGGCGATGCGGCATTTATATTCGGACGCGTCGAAATGCGTGATGGGGCCCGCACCCGACTTGCCAGCAATCAGGTTGGACCAGACCGTTTCAACGTCAGCTCCAAGCGGGGTGACGAGGCCAAGTCCGGTAACGACTACACGACGCATGCGGCTCTCCAAATGCGCAACAGGCTCAAGCCCTTAAGGCCGAGCCTGCCGAAATCTCGCGTCCCGACTGGCCCGGAGGCTCGTGCCGGGAAGCCCCGGAAACCGGGGCGACGGCTTATCAGCCCTTGTTCTCTTCGATGAATTTGATCGCATCGGAAACGGTGCTGATCTTCTCGGCGGCATCATCGGGAATCTCGACGCCGAATTCCTCTTCAAAAGCCATGACAAGCTCAACAATGTCGAGGCTGTCTGCGCCCAGATCGTCGATAAAGCTGGCTTCCTCGGTGACCTTTTCGGCTTCGACGCCCAAATGTTCAACCACGATCTTCTTCACCCGATCGGCGGTGTCGCTCATTAAAATGACCTTTCTGAAAAAGGATGGAATGTCGCCTGAGGCCCTAGTCACCATCGCTGGCGCTGGCAAGCACCTGCACAGCAATCTTATCCCTTTTGCGGCTCAATGACCCGCAATTGCAACTCTCGCAGCTGTTTCGCGTCCACCGCAGAGGGCGCTCCCATCATCAGATCTTCCGCTTTCTGGTTCATCGGAAAGACCACGACTTCGCGAATGTTTGGCTCGTCGGCGAGCAGCATGACGATGCGGTCAACCCCCGGCGCAGAACCGCCATGCGGCGGCGCGCCATATTTGAATGCATTGATCATCCCCGAGAAATTGGCGTCGACGTCCTGCTTCGAATAGCCGGCGATCTCAAACGCCTTGTACATCACCTCGGGCCGGTGGTTCCGGATCGCGCCGGAGGACAGCTCCACGCCGTTGCAGACAATGTCGTACTGCCACGCCTTGATGTCGAGCGGGTCCATTGTCTCAAGCGCTTCCAGCTCACCCTGCGGCATCGAAAAGGGATTGTGACTGAAATCGACCTTTTTCAGCTCCTCGTCATATTCGTACATCGGAAAATCGACGATCCAGCAGAATTTGAAACAGCCCTGCTCAATCAGGCCGAGCTCCTCACCGACGCGCGTACGCGCCGCACCGGCAAGTTTTGCGGCCTGATCAGCCTTGCCAGCGGCAAAGAACAGCCCGTCATCCGGCCCAAGGCCGATCTCGGCGTAAAGCTTTTCCATGTTCTCCGGGCCATGGTTCTTGGCGATCGGGCCGCCGAATTCGCCGGCCTTGCGCGTTACATAGCCTAGCCCGGCGTGGCCCTCGCTCCTTGCCCAATCGTTCATCGCATCGAAGAACTTGCGACTCTTCTCCACGGTGTTCGGGGCCGGAATCACCCTGACGACACCACCGGTTCCGACGATCTTCTCGAACAGGCCGAAACCGGAGGTCTCGAAATGTGAGGACACGTCCGAAATAGTAAGCGGATTCCTCAGGTCGGGCTTGTCTGAGCCATATTTGAGCATCGCTTCGGCGAAGGGAATGCGTGGGAACTCACCGGACGGCGTGACGTTGCGGCCGTTGGAGAATTCCTCGAACACGCCTGCCAGAACCGGCTCGATCGTCGCGAAAACATCATCCTGGGTGACGAAGCTCATCTCGAAATCGAGCTGATAGAACTCGCCCGGCGAGCGATCGGCCCGGGCGTCCTCGTCGCGAAAGCAAGGCGCGATCTGGAAATATTTGTCAAAGCCGGCGACCATCAGCAGCTGCTTGAACATCTGCGGCGCCTGGGGAAGCGCGTAGAACTTGCCGGGATGGACCCTGCTCGGCACGAGGTAATCACGCGCGCCTTCCGGGCTCGAAGCGGTCAGGATCGGCGTCTGTATCTCGGTGAAGCCCTGATCATTCATGCGCTGACGCAGACTGGAGACAACCTGGCTGCGCAACAGCATATTGGCATGAACGCTCTCACGCCGCAGGTCGAGATAGCGATATTTGAGGCGGATATCCTCAGGGTAATCCTGCTCCCCCGCTACTGGCATCGGCAGCTCTTCTGCATGCGACTGAACGGTTACGCCGCGGGCAAATACCTCGATCTCGCCGGTCGGCAGGTTCGAATTGATCGTCTCTGAAGTGCGCCGCTTCACTTCACCATCGATCGTCACGACGCTCTCGGTCCGCAGCGAATCGAGCAGCTTCAGCGCGGGGCTGTCCTCATCAGCAACAATCTGGGTTATGCCATAATGATCGCGCAAATCGACGAAGAGCACGCCGCCATGGTCACGTGTGCGGTGAATCCAGCCTGAAAGCCGAACCGATTGGCCGACATCGTCAGCGCTCAGGGCGCCGCAATCATGAGAGCGGAAGGGATGGGTCATAGAAGGTCAAAAGCCGCTGAAACTGTCTGGATGGCGTGCCCTAGTCGAGTGTCGTTGCGATTTCCAGTCATTGCCGATCAAGCCCACGGTAACTCCTGCTCAATCATTGCCTGTTAGGCACACGCGCTAAGTGTTGGCGGAGTGTGCGCGTGAACAGCATAACCATCGACGGGATGGAAGAGATGGAGTTTCGCCGCTCGATCGAGGGCTTGCTGCGGCAAGGCCAGGCGGACGACGCGGCGGACAGGCTCAAGACCCTGCTCAAAGGCTATGCTGGAGAGGGTCGGCTGCTGCCCGAACGATTCCTTACTGTTTCGGCAAATGACATAAGCCTGGAAGGTTGGGATCAGCTGGGTGAAAAGCTTGGCGAATATGACCGGGCTGAAATGGCGATGTCGGCGATCAGCGTCGACATCCTTGACCCGCAGGGCGTGGGCGCAAGGCCTGACGAGAGCGGCCGCCTCAGGCCAGTAATCGAAACCAGCTATTTCTCTGACAGCGCCTATCCCTTCTCCGAAGCCGACCGAGACGATCTGCTCGACGGGTACTCCTCCTTCGGCTGCGAATGGCAGGGCAATTTCGAGAATATCGACACGACCATCGCGGTCGAGGGAATCGACGACCTCTATGGCGTGACCGTAGGACTGGAAAACAAGGTTGCGAGTAGCGCCAAGTTCGATAGCGAGGACGTCGAAGCCGGGGCCCTTGGCTCATGCTACCTAGCGGTGCTGATCCACCAGGCAATCCGCGATGCCGCAGCCGAGAAGGGATTGCCGCGCCCACTTTGTGTACTTGCCGGCAGCAATGATGCCTATCCGTTCTTCGACGCCGCTGCGATGACCGTGGGCGAATATTGCCAGGACGGCCGCGCAGAGCTTCCAGGCGAGGCGCTGGCCGACGAAGAATTCGGGGATGAATTTGCTGAGGACGCGCTCGAAAGCGCCGCACCTGGAGGCATGGCGAGCCTTGAAAGCATGCTAGGCATCGGCGGGTCGAAGAAGGAAAAGAAGCCAGTCCTGATGATCGATCCGGACGAAGCCGACACAATCGAAAAACTGGAATTGCCGCTGGAAATGGCGCTGGAGATGCCACTTCCAGTCGCCGCCGAAAGCGAAGAACGCGAGCATATCATGCCTTCGGTCGACCTTGGCGCGGTTGCGCCGACCGAAGAAGTCGAACTCCCGCCTGAGCTGCCAGTCGAACCGCAAGCGCCGGACAACCGCGAGGAGAGTCCCGAGGTTTGGGAGCAGATCGAGCCCACCGAACCGCTCAATTTTAGTGTGGAGAATGTCCCAGCGCCGTCAGGTCTTGATGCAGGTGAACCGGCACCCCCGGCCGCGTTCGAACCACAGCAACCGCCAGCTCCGCTCGAGCTGGATGCATTTAAGCTGCCCAAGCCAGCCGATCACAACGTTGAGCTGCCCGCAGCCCACATCGACAACATTCCCGCCGAGCCACCTGTGCCGGTTGATCGGGAAGTAGAGCAAGAACCCACACCGATCGAGTTCGGCGCTTATGAGCGGCAGCCGCCCGCCGAAGATGCCCCGCAAGAACCGCTCGTTCCGTTCGACCGGCTCAATCCCGATGAGGAGGAACTCTCTCACGAGCGTCCCCTCCTTCCAGAAGAACCGCCCGCTCCGCTCCACAGGCTGGCCTCGGACGACTTCGGTGGTGATACGGAAACGCCCTTCGAGCTTGACCAGTCGATGCAGGCTGAAGAACCTGCGCCGGAACCTTGGACTGCCGAGTTCGATACGCCTGCAAGGGACGGATATGGCGACGAACCCGGGGATAACCTGCCATGGCCTGAACCTCCTGCGGAGCGCCATGACGAACCACTCTGGGAAGAGCCCAAGCCTGCCCGACACTCCATTCGCGTGATCGCCGCATCCGTTACAAATGAAGGGAATGGTCGCAGCCGCAGAGCAGTAACGGGCAATGGCTCGCAACTGCCGCGCTGGATGACGTGGATCGGATCGGCGCTGGTCTGGCTGTATAAACGGATAGCCAGACGTTGAAGTCATGCCGCGTTGGGCGTATCGCGCCCAGCATATGAAGATACATCCGCTGATCACGGCGAGCGACGATCTGGCAGCTATCTGCGAACGCCTCGCCCGCTCTGAATTCGTTGCCGTCGATACCGAATTCATGCGCGAGAACACCTATTGGCCTGAGCTGTGCCTGGTGCAGATCGCCAATGAGGAAGAAGCCGCAGCTATCGATCCACTGGCCGAAGGCATCGACCTGACGCCGCTGCTCGACCTGCTCACCGACAATGAGGATGTGCTCAAGATATTCCACGCCGGCGGGCAGGATGTGGAGATTATCTACAATCTCACTGGCCGCACGCCCCATCCGATCTTCGATACGCAAATCGCGATGTTGGCGATCAGCCAGTCCGAGCAGATCGGCTATTCCAATCTGGTCGAAAGCTGGCTTGGCATCCCGGTGGACAAGGGCGCGCGCTTCACCGACTGGTCGCGCCGCCCGCTGACCGACAGGCAAATCGAATATGCCATCGGTGACGTCACCCATCTCTCGACGATATTCCCCAAGATGCTGGACAGGCTGGTCAAGACCGGGCGCGGCCAATGGCTCGACCAGGAAATGGAAAAGCTCGCCGATCCGGATAATTACCGCAACGACCCGTCTCTATCCTGGCGGCGCATCAAGGCGGCCGGACGCAACCCGACCGTGCTCGGACGGCTGAAAGCGATCGCGGCATGGCGCGAGCTGGAAGCGCAGGACAAGAACATCCCGCGCGGGCGCATCGTCCGCGACGAAACTCTGGCAGACATCGCTTCACACCCTCCCAAGAGCCAGGCCGACCTCGCCAAGGTACGCGGACTGTCTCAGGGCTGGAAGAACAATGACATCGGCATGCGGCTAATGGACGTGCTGGCGGCAGCCGATCCGCTTCCCGGTGACGAATTGCCGAAGCGCGGAGCAAAAGGCGCACCGCTGGGCAAACAGGGCGCGCTGGTCGCCGACCTGTTGAAGCTGTTGCTCAAAATTCGCTCGCGCGAGATCGATGTGGCTTCGCGGCTGCTGGCTCGTAGCGATGAGCTTGAGCAGCTTGCTGCCGGTGTGCGTGGAGACCTGCCGATCCTGCAGGGCTGGCGTTATGAGCAATTCGGACATGATGCGGTCGACCTGGTCGAAGGCAAGCTTGCCTTCGCGGTGGTGAGCGGCAAGCTCAAGATGACCCACGTCGAGGACGTAGCCGAGGAAGCAGCCGAGGTGGTCGCCGAAGAGGCGGCCGAGACTATCGCCGACGCGGCCGAATAAAGCGCTCTCCGGGCAAACCATGACCGCTTACCATCCCACTCTCAAACAATTGCAATATCTGGTCGCGCTGCACGAGCACGGCCATTTCGGCCGGGCCGCCGACGCCAGCTTCGTGTCGCAATCAACGCTCTCGGCAGGGCTGCGCGATCTGGAGACGCTGCTTGGCGTGACTTTGGTTGAGCGCACCAAGCGCGCGGTAC
The DNA here is from genome assembly GCA_029247785.1 of Novosphingobium sp. Lineage (GTDB taxonomy): Bacteria > Pseudomonadota > Alphaproteobacteria > Sphingomonadales > Sphingomonadaceae > Novosphingobium. The sequence continues at coordinate 20,899 of JAQWKP010000354.1, read as the reverse complement.
GCTTCACGCCGCTCGGCAATGCAGTGGTTGCCAAGGCGCACCGGGTCTTGCGGGAAACCGAAGAACTGTCCGACCTCGTCCAGTCGAGCGGCCAGCCGCTTTCGGGCGAAATGCGGATGAGCGTGATCCCGACGATTGCGCCGTTTCTGCTGCCACGCATGCTACCACGCCTGAGGCGCGAGCGCCCTGCCCTCAAGCTGTATCTGCGCGAGGAAACAAGCGCTGCTGCGATCGAATCGCTCCACCATGGCCGCGCCGATTGCGTGCTGCTGGCCCTGCCCTTCCCGACCGGCGAGGTGGAAACAGAGGTGATCGAGCTCGACGCATTCTACGTCGCCTTCCCGCATGACGACCCGCGCGATCCACCAGACGAAGTCCTGCCATCGCTAATCGACGAAAACCGGCTGCTACTTCTGGAAGACGGCCATTGCCTCAAGGACCATGCGCTGGCCGCCTGCAACCGCCCCGAGCTACGCGCCAGCGCGACGATGATCGGCACTAGCCTGCACACGCTGGTGCAGATGGTCGACAATGGGCTGGGTCTCACCATGCTGCCAGAAATGGCGCTGGATGCAGGGATTTTGACCGGCACCGATGTCGTCGCCCGCCCGCTGAAAGCAACCAACGCCAATCGCGAGATCGCCCTAGTCTGGCGCAAGAACAGCCCCCGCGCCGACGAGTTTCGTTTGCTTGCAGAAGAATTGCGAGCAGGTTGAGGACTATCTCCAGCCCGCGCTCGCGACTGAAACGGGTCCGAATTCAATCCGTCGCCGTATGGATGTTGTTAGAATCATTTGCCGTTGTCGCCGACACCATAGTTCGATAGCTTGAGGCATCTAAGAAATGGTGGAGGATTGCATGAAAAATCGAAAAGCTATTTTCGGACGGCGTATTCTGATTGCTGCTTGTGCCCTGACGGCGTGTGGGTTTGCGACCACGGCGCACGCCAAGGTAACCGTCGCTGATTGTGTTTCGGCAATGAATAAGGGAGTTGCTGTTCGCGATCTGGCGCTCAAGACTCCCTCACTCTACCCGACAGCGGCTGACGCCCAGGCCGCAGGCAACGCGGCATTCACGCGCCAGATTATGGCCGAGGATGTACCTGACCGATGGGCGAGAGCTGGCAAACATTACACCGGCGACGGTCGTGATCCAGATGACTTTAACTATGCACTCGAACTGTGCCGCAAACTAAGGGCCCCGCATGTCGCGAATGCCGCCGGTCTTTTCGCGAAAGTCATAGTGAAGGGCGTTCGCGGACCCAAAACAGGGAAATAGCGCGGCGCTCTGCATTTTGGCGGGGCATGATCGCTATCACTCGGGACCAACCCTTGCATCGGAAGGCACCGCAGCCGGGTTAGCCGATGTCGCATCGTCATCACTTCGTGCAGAGGACGACCCGTCAGTATTCTCAGTGCCTACGCTGTCAGTGCTTGTCGAATTGGTCCGCCCCTGCCCGGTGGGTTGGTTCGGAATACCTCCAGTAGCCTGCTCAAGCAGGCGTTTGACTGCGTCGAGATCAACGGATCCGTCAGACCTCCGGAGAGAGGATGGATCGAATTTGCCTCGTATTGGGGAACGTTGTGCCGGGCGGTAGACTGAGGCGTCTGCCTTGGCGTCACCATCATATGCGTCAGTGACAATGGCATCGTTTCTCCCAGCCTCTTCCCAATAATCTCGAACCACCTTTTCGCCATCCAATCCCCAGCTGTTAAAGATGGAAACGCAATCGAACTCCACGTGACTAATGGTTTCGTAGCCAAACTTGATCGGATGGTCGGAAGCTGTTTCGCTGAGGAAATAATTGTCGAAACATGTGATCTGCCGCTCGGTCTCGCCGAGATATTCGCCCCATTTCTGGTCTTCCACCAATGCATTCACAGGCTGTTTCCAATCGGCATAGATCGGCGATTCCGGTGTCTGATTGAAATCATAGTCGCGAATGAATTGCAGCACTTCGGCCAGGGCAATATCGGGGCCCATAGGCGCGTTTGGTCCAGGATTTTTTCCAGGCTGTTTGGTGAGGATGTCCGATTGCCCCGGACGGCTATTCTTCAACTGCTCCAACTTGGCTTTCGCTTCGGCTTTTTCAGATTTGGACCAATTAAGATTTCCAACGACGCGATATTCATTGGCGCTAAGCGCCCAGCTTTTGCGGGCATTTTCAAGGTCATCATTCTCAAGGCGTTCTTTTATGAGCGCCTCTATCCGGTCAATTCTCTCGAACCGAGCGCGCAAATCGGCTGAGCCAGTGCTCGTATCATAGGCCTCGCTCCTGCGCTGATCCGCATTACTCCTGAGAGTGGCCATGTCCTGGTTGATCTTGGCATCGACTTTTCTGTTGTCAGCAACCTGATTTTGCCAATCGTCATAGACCTTTTGATGTTCGTCCAATTCGTCGCAGATCCGCTTGAGCTCCGCCTGCGCCCGGATGATCTTGGTCTGGTGGTCGAACGCACTGTCTCCGGTCTCGGCAAGCGCGATTTGAGGGGCTCCGGCGAAAGCCAAAACGGAGAGGCCAAGAGCCGCACTGGCTAAGAGGTTCAGCTTCATTGGGTTATTCTCCATCGCAATCCGATTGCGGAGATGCGCAAGGCTTCAAGCGCGAGCAGTCTAGACTCACGGTTCTCAAGCATCAAGCCGAGCGACCGAAACGCTTTCCTACAGGCGGAAATTTTGCAAGGCTTGAGACTGAACTTTAAAATCGTCACAAGACTATGAATTAAAAGCAATATACCGGCAGGGCCGACAATGAATTCCATACATGCCTGCATAGGTCATACAGGTGAAGTTCGCGAGCATTGCATGAGCGGCAATCTGTCGCAAAAGCCCCGCTAATCCATGTGCTTCAAACCGATCCGCAGATAGTCCCAGCCGGTGATCAGAGTGAAGATTGCCGCGCCCCACAAGGTGACGAGGCCAACCGTATGCGGCACGTTCGCGATCACATTGCCGAGCATCACATTCCACCACGGCATCGCCTCACCCAGGATCAGCGCACCCAGGGCAATCAGCTGAAAGGTCGTCTTCCACTTGGCAAGCTTGCTAACCGGCACCGAGACCTGAATACCGCCAAGAAATTCGCGCAGGCCCGAAACCGCAATCTCGCGCACCAGGATGATGAGCCCGGCGATAACGTGCATATCGCCCGCAAATGGTCCGGTGAGCACACCTTGGGCGGTCAGCACCAGGATCACGGCGGCGACCATGATCTTGTCGGCGATGGGGTCGAGGAACATGCCAAGCCTGGAAACCGCGCCCTGGGCCCTCGCCAGGTAGCCGTCAAAATAGTCTGTGATGCCCATCAGGCAGTAAACACAAAAGCCGATCGCATAGCCCAGCTGCCAGCCCGGCCACCACAAAAGTGCGGCCAATACTGGCACGGTGAGAATACGGGAGAGGGTCAGGAGATTCGGTAATGTCAACATTGCGCAGCAAGCCATAGCGACGAAGCGGCCCGGGAAAAAGTGCTGCATGAGGGGTTGTTACCCAATCTCATCCGGTTAAGGGTCCCGCGCGGGGAAAAAGGGCCTGCCAGAACCTGGATTATGACGACAACGACGGACCTGATTAAGGCGCGCCGCTTCCTGCCACTGTTCGTGACGCAGCTGCTTGGCGCGTTCAACGACAACCTCTTCAAAAACGCGATGGTGCTGTATGTTGTTTACAGCGTCTATAGTTCGGAGAGTGCAGAAGCCCGATTCAGCGCCATCGCCTCGACCATCTTCGTCATCCCGTTCTTCCTCCTGTCCGCCCTAGCCGGCCAACTCGCAGACATGCGCGACAAGGCAAAGATCATCCGCATCGTCAAACTATGTGAGATCGTGATCATGCTGGTAGGCGGCGGCGGTCTGCTCCTTGCATGGCAGGGCGTTGCGATAACTGGCGGGGCGATCCCGCTGATGCTGGTCGCGCTGTTCGCCATGGGCGTACACTCAACCTTCTTCGGCCCGATCAAATATGCGATCCTGCCGCAGCACCTCGGGCGCGGCGAAGTTCTTGCCGGAACCGGATTGGTGGAAGCGGGCACCTATATCGCAATCCTGGCCGGCACGATCGTCGCCGGCTGGATCGATATCGAATGGGCCGCTCTGGCGGTTATATTGATTGCCATGGTCGGCTATATCGCAGGCAGACAGGTGCCTCCTGCCCCGCCTCAGGTCGAACCCGAGCCGCTGGACTACCACGTCATCCGCGCATCGATCGCGCTGGTCCGCAACACCGTGCAAGACCGGCGCGTCTATCTTGCGATCATGGCAATCAGCTTCTTCTGGGCGATCGGCGCGGTGCTGTTCATCCAGTTCCCGCCACTGGCCAAAAATGTGCTGTCGGCCGGCAAGGAAGTGGCGAGCCTGTTCCTGGTGATGTTCTCGGTCGGGGTCGCGATTGGCTCGGTATCGATCAATGCCTTACTCAAAGGCAAGGTCTCAGCCCGCTACGGCCCGGCCTCAGTGATCGCCATGGCCATCTTCGTGGTGCTATTTCAGGTCGCCTGCCGGTTCTGGAGCGAAACCACTGTCGGTGCCGAGCTAATGGATGTGGCGACATTCATTTCCCAGCCTTTCGCTATTCCGCTGCTGCTGACGCTGCTGGGCATTGCCGTCGCCGGGGGCATGTTCGTCGTGCCGCTCTATGCCTTCCTGACAACCATCGTCGAGCCATCGCAAACGGCGCGCACGATCGCGGCCAACAATATCGTCAACTCAGGGGCTATGGTGTTGGGATCTCTGATCGCTGCCGGCCTAAGTGCAGCAGGCATGCCCGTCGTCGAACAATTGCTGGTGGTGGCAGCTGCCTGCCTGGGATCGGCATGGCTTGGCAAAAGCCTCGTCAATGCCGAGCGCGAAGCCGCAGCCAGTTGAGCCAGACTAACGTTCAGGCGATGAAGATCGAAACGACTAGGAACGCAGCGCAATAAGCGGCGAAGAAACCTCTCCAGTCGCTGAGATCGATGCGCGGCCAAACCCGCTTGCGCTCAGCTTCAGCGGCTGGCTTGCGGATATGCGGCGGCAGGCTCTGCCGAAACGGGTGGTGGGCAGACTCGTCTACCAGGACCAGGGCGCGTCTTTTTGTTCTCATGCGCTGGCTGTTAAGGTTTCGTTTACCTGCCTGCCAGCCAGTTGACCGCCCCTATCCCGTTTCGGGACAGGATCGCAACGCTGGAGCGGACCTGAGGGTCAGGAAGAAGCTTCCGACATGCCGAGGATGTAGTCCCACTCCGCCGGCGTGATAACGGCTACCGAGAGCCTAGAGAGCTTGATCAGCTCGATTCCGGCTAGTGCCGGGTCCGCCTTGATCTGCTTGAGAGTGACCGGGTTCGCCAGCTTCCTGACCGGCTTGACCTTGACGGCCGCCCACTTGGCTTCCGGGTCGGTTGGATCGGCGATGCCCGCCACGGTGACTCTGGCAATACCGACGATCTCCAGCCCCTTGTTGGAATGGTAGAAAAAGGCCTCGTCGCCGACGCTCATGGCGCGAAGGTTGTTGGCGGCGCGGTGATTGCGAACGCCGTCCCAGGTTCCTTCTTTTTCGTCGATAAGGTCGTCCCAGCTATAGGCAGCGGGCTCGGACTTGATCAACCAGTAGCGCTTTTGCGTATTCATGCCTTATCCTTCGGGGTTGGAACCTGAGAAGCCCATAACCCGAGAGTCGGAAAATCGCCAATATGTCGATCAACACCATCCCGGTCCTCAGCCTGCATCAAGGCGATCGCAGCACCGCCCGCAGATTAGGCGAAAGTTTTCGCAACTTTGGATTTGCGGTGATCGAGGATCACATGATCAGTCCCGACCTCATCGACAGAGCCTGGAAACTATCCGAGAGATTCTTTGCCTTGCCGGAGGACGAGAAGCGCCGTTATCACATGCCAGGCCTCGCTGGAGCGCGGGGCTTCACACCGTTTGGTGTCGAGGTCGCCAAGGGCGCGAGCGCACATGACCTCAAGGAATTCTGGCATATTGGCCGAGACCTGCCGCAGGTCCATCCACTTGCCGGAAACATGCCCGCCAATATCTGGCCCACGCGCCCACCCGGTTTTCGCGAGACATTCTCGGCGTTGTTCGCCGAATTCGATCGGGTCGGCACGGTCCTCATGTCTCATATCGCAGTCGATCTGGGTCTGGATCCAGCCTGGTTCGATTCGCCGCTGGCGGACGGAAACTCGGTGTTGCGGCTGTTGCACTATCCGCCAATGGCTGGTGATCCCGGAGAGGCGCTACGGGCCGGCCCTCATGAGGACATAAATATTGTCACTCTGCTGCTTGGGGCGCAGGAGGCGGGACTGGAACTACTCGGTAAAAATGGCGAATGGCTCGCCATATCGCCTCCGCCTGGATCGCTCGTTGTCAATATCGGCGATATGCTCCAGCGACTGACCAACCACATGTTGCCATCCACGACCCATCGCGTGCGCAATCCGTCTGGAGAAAGCGCCCGGCACAGTCGCTATGCCATGCCGTTCTTCGTACATTTGCGCAGCGATTTTAGAATTCAGACGCTGCCCCAATGTGTAAGCGAGGAGCAGCACGACCGCTATCCACATGCCATAACGGCGGATCAATTTCTGCAGGAACGGCTTCGCGAGATAGGCTTGTGCGAATGAAGGCACTCTCAACGATACCATTTGCAAGATAGCAGCGTCTTTTCCTAGTTTTAACCAAAATTTCAGGCAAATTGCTTAGACAACCCTCTACGTTATGGGGGCAGTTCGCTTGGTCGACCTGAAGGAAAAAGACGGCTCACAACCGCGGTCTGACAAGGCCGGCGTCGGCATTGCCGAGCGAGACATCATCGCTCTGGGCATCGCCACAGCCGCAATCATCATGTTCGTCGGCACCGGCGGGACTGTTCTTCCCCAGGTCGTGCGATCTCTCGCCGGTTACGGGCTTGGACCGGACAAGGTGCTGGTCAACGCCCTGCTGCTTAACATCGCCCTGATCATTTTCGGCTGGCGGCGCTACCGCCAGCTCAGCCAGGAAGTGACAGAGAGGCGAAAAGCGGAAAAACACGCACGCCAGCTGGCCGAGACAGATCCGCTGACCGGACTGCTCAACAAGCGCAGCTTCGGCGGTGAGATCGAGCAAATACTCACGGAAGCGGAACGGCGCGGAAAGGGCGTTGCCGTGATGATGATCGACCTCGACAATTTCAAACAGGTCAATGATTTCAACGGTCACAATGCCGGTGACGTATTGCTCACCCAGAGCGCAAAGCGGATCGGCCAGGTCTTGGCGCACGGATCGCTCCTGGCCCGCGTTGGCGGTGACGAGTTCGCCTGCGCTATCGAATTTGACTTCACCCATCCAGAAACCATCGACCAGCGCGCAACTGCAATCCTGAATGCGATCTGTCAGCCATCCTTGGTCGTGGGCATCAACTTCGAGGTGACCGCATCGATCGGCATCGCGCGATCGGATATGCTCCATAAATCCACGCTTCTTGATGCTACCAAGCAACATGGCGAGGCCCGAAATCTCGTCGAGATGGCGGATATTGCGATGTATCACGCCAAGCGTCAGGGCCGCAGCTGCTTCTTCTGGTTCGAGCAGCAGATGGGCGAAGAAATGCGCTTCCGCAACGAGCTGGAAGTCGGCATCCGCGAAGGTGTATCTGCCGGCGAGTTCGTGCCCTATTTCGAACAGCAGATCGACTTGCAGACCGGCAAGCTTTGCGGCTTCGAAATGCTGGCACGTTGGAACTCGCCAAAATTTGGCCTGATCGGTCCGGACATCTTCATCTCAATCGCAGAAGACATCGGCGTTATAGCAGAACTGTCCGAGAGCGTGATCTCGCAGGCACTGGATGATGCAAGGGATTGGGACCCGGAGTTGACTCTCGCCGTCAACATCTCACCCTTGCAGCTTCGCGATCCGTGGTTTGCGCAGAAACTACTCAAACTGCTGGTCGAAGCGAATTTTCCGCCACAGCGGCTGGAGATCGAGATTACCGAGAGCTGCCTCCATGAGAACCTCACCGTGGTGCGCTCGCTGATCGCCAGCCTGAAGAACCAGGGAATCCGTGTCAGCATCGATGATTTCGGCACAGGCTACTCTTCGCTCGCCCAATTACGCAGCCTGCCTTTCGACCGCATCAAGATCGACCGCAGCTTCGTTACCAGCCTCGTCGGTAGCGACGACAACGCCGCAATCGTCGACGCGATTGCCATGCTCGGCAAGGGCCTCAACCTGCCGATCACGATTGAAGGCATCGAGACGCAGGAAATCCTCGAGAAGGTCCTGCCCTACGGGGAGATCAAGGGTCAGGGCTATCTCTATGGGCACCCGCAATCAGCAGCCGAAACAAATTTGTGGCTCGCAGACCGAAGCAAGGCTGATACCGGCGGTGAATCGGTAGATCCGCAACCCTCGCAAGACGTACAAAAACCTGCAACAGACGAAGCCCAACAGGCCGGAACAGGCTAAGCGTCTGATACTGGACGCCGCAGTCCTCAGCGCATAGAGCGCGCTGTCATGCGGATCGACTTCACCAAGATGCATGGGCTGGGCAACGATTTCGTCGTGCTCGACAGCCGTGTGCAAGATTTGCCGGATATGACCGGCCCGCTGGCGGCTGCTTTGGCAGACCGCAAGACCGGCATCGGTTGCGACCAACTGATCCTGATCGAACCTTCTGAGGCCGTCGATCTTCGCATGCGTATTTTTAATGCCGATGGCGGCGAAGTGGAAGCCTGCGGCAATGCCGCCCGCGCTGTCGGGCTGCTGTCTGGAACCGCCACGACCATCGATACGCTGGGCGGAGTGATCCAGACCTCGTTGACCGATGGCGGCGTAGCCGTGGACATGGGCAAGCCACGCTTTGGCTGGGAGGAAATTCCGCTCGGCTATGCAATGGATACACTATCGATGCCGGTGGGTTGGGACGATCTGGAAAGCCCCGTCGCAGTGAATGTCGGCAACCCGCATGCGATTTTCTTCGTCGAGGATTGCAACGCCATCGACCTCGCCCGGCTCGGCCCGCTGATCGAGTACGACCCGCTGTTCCCGGACCGAGTCAATGTCAATGTCGCGACGGTCACCGCGCGTGATGCAATCTCCTTGCGCGTGTGGGAGCGCGGCGTTGGCGAAACGCGCGCATGCGGCACCGGCGCCTGCGCGACCTCTGTCGCAGCAATGCAGCGCGGCCTCACCGACCGCAATGTCACTGTGACGCTGACCGGTGGTCCCCTGGCGATACAATGGGGCGAAGACGAGCGGATCACCATGACCGGCGAGGCCAGCGAGAGCTTTCGCGGCAGCTTCGATCCCGCTGATTACGGTGCGGCGCGTTGACGATTGAAGTTCATACGCTGGGTTGCCGGCTCAACCTTGCCGAGAGCGAGGAGATACGCGGCATGCTAGCTGGCGGCAGTGACGACCTCATCGTGGTCAATAGCTGCGCCGTAACCAGCGAGGCTGTGCGTCAGACTCGCCAGACGATCCGCCGGGCGCGTAAAGCCAACCCCAGCGCAAGGCTGCTCGTCACCGGCTGCGCGTCCGAGGTCGAACGCGGCATGATCTCCGGCATGCCCGAAGTCGACGGTTTGATTGCCAATGACGCCAAGCTCGACCCGCGCGCCTGGAATGTGATTGCTCCGGCGCAGCGCCTGCCGCAAACTCGATATTCGCGCGCTTTCGTGCAGGTTCAGAACGGCTGCGACCACACCTGCACCTTTTGCGTCATCCCGCAGGGACGCGGTCCGAGTCGCTCACGTGCCATCGGCGATGTGCTTGAGGATGTTGCGCGCCATATCGACGCCGGGCTCCATGAAGTTGTGCTGACCGGCGTCGATCTGACGTCCTGGGGCAACGACCTGCCCGGTGCCCCCCAATTTGGCCGCCTCGTCGCCGCAATTCTTGCCGGCTTCCCGCAGCTGGCTCGCCTGCGCCTGTCATCGATTGACGGTGCCGAAGTCGATGCGCAGCTGTTCGAGTTGACTACTGTCGAGCCAAGGATGATGCCGCATGTCCACCTCTCGCTTCAGTCAGGCGATGACATGGTGCTCAAGCGGATGAAACGGCGTCACTCGCGGCAGGATGCGATCACCCTGGTCCAAAGCTTGCGCGAGCGCCGTCCGGAAATCGGCCTCGGCGCGGATATGATCGCCGGCTTCCCGACCGAGAGCGAGGCGATGCACCGCAACAACTTGTCGATCATCGCTGAGCTCGGCATCGTCCATGGCCACGTCTTTCCATTTTCGCCCCGGCCCGGCACGCCTGCCGTACGCATGCCGGCGGTCGATCCGACGCGCGTGAAGTCGCGTGCCGCCGAACTGCGCAAGGCCGTCGCCGAGCAGCGTGAGGCTTGGTTGCAGACCTTGATCGGGGAACGGCTCAGCGTGCTGGCCGAAACCGATGACAGCGGTCACGCCGAGAACTTCGCGCCTGTAAAGGTCCCGAAGGGCACGAGGCGTGGCACAATCGTCACCGTCACACCCAGCCGGATTGAGCAGGGCACGCTGGTATGAGCGCTCAGGACACTTCGCGGAAAGGCTGGTCTGACCGGCTGTTCGGCGGCTTTCGTAAAACCTCCGAACGGTTGACCGAGAATCTTGCCGGGATCGTGGCAACGACCCGGCTCGACGAGAACCAGCTCGACGACATCGAAGACGCGCTGATAACTTCCGATCTTGGCCCGAAGGCAGCTTCGCGCATCCGCGAGCGCCTCGCCGGCGAGCGCTTCGAGCGCAATGCCGATGAGCGCGCAATCATGGAAGTGGTTGCGCGCGAGGTCGCCGACATATTGCGACCTGTGGCCAAGCCGCTTGAGATCGTCGCCTTCCCACGCCCGCAGGTGGTACTGGTGATCGGCGTCAACGGCTCGGGCAAGACCACGACAATCGCCAAGCTCGCGCATTTGTTCCAGGAACAGGATTACGGCGTAATGCTGGCCGCTGGTGACACCTTCCGCGCTGCTGCGATAGGCCAGCTGGGCGTCTGGGCGGAGCGAGTCGGCGTTCCGCTCATCAAGGGCCCGGAGGGCGGCGATCCGGCCAGTATCGTATTCGATGCCGTCAAGGCCGCTACCGATCAGGGCATCGACGCGTTGATCGTCGACACTGCAGGACGGCTTCAGAATAAGACCGAGTTGATGGAAGAACTTGCCAAGATCCGGCGAGTTCTCGGGCGGCTCAATCCCGAGGCACCGCATGACGTTGTGCTGGTGCTCGATGCAACCAATGGACAAAATGCGCTCAGCCAGATCGAGATATTCAAGGAAGTTGCCGGTGTGACAGGCTTGATCATGACCAAGCTCGACGGAACCGCACGCGGCGGCGTGCTGGTAGCGGCAGCGGAACAATATGGCCTGCCGATCCACGCGATCGGAGTAGGCGAGACAATCGACGATCTGCGGCCATTCGATCCGGACCTCGTCGCCAAAGTGATTGCCGGAGTGGCCTGATGAGCGAAGCGAATATGCCCGAAGCGTCGGACGCTGCCAGCACAGAGAAACCCAAGAGCTCCTGGATCAACATATTGGTCGATTTTGGGCCGCTGCTGGTATTCTTTCTAACCTACCGGCATTTTTCGCCCGAAAGTGACGATGGTTACGGCGTCGTGCTGGCGGTGACTAAGGGAACGCTGGCCTTCATGGCGGCTACCGTGATCGCGTTGATTGTCTCGAAATGGCGCCTCGGCAAGATATCGCCAATGGTCTGGCTTTCGACTGTGCTGATTGTCGGCTTTGGCGGCATAACCGTGCTGCTCAACGATCCATGGTACATCCAGATCAAGCCCACTATAGTTTACCTGATGTTCGCTGGCGTGCTTTTCGCAGGGCTTGCGAAGGGCAAGGCGATGCTGCGCTACCTGCTCGAATCGGCATTCGAGGGCCTTGACGACGAAGGCTGGATCAAGCTTTCGCGCAATTGGGCAATCTTTTTCCTTGCCCTGGCGGTCCTCAACACCTTGCTGGTCTATGCAGTAGATTTTGAAACGTGGCTTTCGGTCAAGGTCTGGGGATTCACTACCCTGTCCTTCATCTTCACCTTTTCACAGCTGCCGATGGTTCTGCGACATGGGCTTGCAGCCGAGGCCCAGGATGAGGTAATCACGCATCCACCGCACGAATAAGTGCAAAACCGGAGTCAATCCGTGTGACATTGCGGTCGATTGGCGCAATGATGGCTGATCCGCTAAAACGCGGGAATTGATTGGAAGATATTACGTTGCGGGGTCGCAGCCGCGAACCGAAAAGGGGGATGCAAATGGCGAAGTTCTTCGGAAATGTGAATCTTGTGATGCTGGTCGGCTTGCTGATCGCGATTGGCGTGATGACAGGCTTTGACAAATACGTGCCGTTCGACGCGAACTCAGTGTTCCGCTGGTTCCACGTGTTTTTCGGAATCCTGTGGATCGGCCTGCTCTATTACCTGAACTTCGTGCAGGTGCCGACGATGCCGTCGATCCCCGCCGAGCAAACCGGCGCAATCAACAAGCATATCGCGCCCAACGTGCTGTTCTACTTCCGCTGGGCCGCACTGTTCACGGTGCTGACCGGCCTCGTTGTCGCGCATCTCGGCGGCTATATGGTCGATGCCCTGACCTTCAAGGGCGAAGGCGCGGTCGATTTGATCGGCCTTGGCATGTGGATGGCAATCATCATGTTCCTCAATGTCTGGGTGATCATCTGGCCGGCGCAGAAGAAGGTGCTCGGCATCGTTGAAGCCAGCGATGAGGAAAAGGCCGCTGCCAAGCCTCGGGCGCTCGCTGCCAGCCGCACCAACACGCTGCTGTCGCTGCCGATGCTCTACTGCATGGTCAGCGCCAACCTGGGCTGACGCCGAGCTCATTTCGAGACCTCGGAAAGGGGCGGATTCCTATTGCAGGATTCCGCCCCTTTCCTTGTTGAAATCGGACGGCTGTGCCGCCATGCTCGCACCTGCCCCGTACCTCCGGGCTGGCGAGGGAGCGCATGATGAGTGATATTGTCGATCTGACAGCCGCATGGCTGAAACATTTCGCGGAAGCCGAATTCGACCAGTTTCCTGGAAGGATATCGGAAGACTTCGTCCTGCGCCTGCCGTTCGTACCGCCGGGTGTCCCGAAGGAAATCCGCGGTCGGGAGAATGTGCGTGACGTGCTGCTGGAAACGGTCAAGGGCCGCAGCAGGATCAATTTCACCGAGGTGAAGATCATGCGCACTGAGGACCCCGAACTGGTCGTGGCGACCGCCAATGGCGAGGCGCAGATGGCCAATGGCAACACCTATAGCAACAGCTATGTTTTCTTCACCCGCATCCGGGGTGACGAAGTGATCGAGCACACCGAATATCTCAACCCGCTCCAGTTCATGGCGGCGGCGGGGGATCCCTCGGGTGATTAAGCAGCCTTAGCCGCGCTCAGATTTCCAGCTGACTGCCCAGTTCGACCACACGGTTGGTCGGCAGGCGGAAGAATTCCATTGCGTTGGCCGCATTGCGCGACATCCAGGAAAACAGCTTCTCGCGCCAGATCGCCATGCCCGGCTTTTCCGAAGGCAGCAGAGTCTGGCGCGACAGGAAGAAACTGGTCTTCATCATGTCGAACGGTCCGTCGCACAGGTCGTAGCATGCGAGCGCTGCGGGCACGTCGGTTTCCTCCATGAAACCGTAGCGCAAGGTCAGACGGAAAAAGCCCTCGCCAAGTTGCTCGATATGGTAGCGCTCATGCGCCTCGACATAGGGCACTTCCTGGACGTCGACCGTCAGGACCACTACGCGCTCGTGGATCACCTTGTTATGCTTGATGTTGTGGAGCAGCGCTGACGGAACGCCCCGGTTGCTTGACGCCATGAAGATAGCGGTGCCCGGAACGCGAGCGGCGCTGCCATGGGCACTCTTGGCAAAAACGTCGAGCGGTAGCGCCGATTCGATCATCCGCTCGCGCATCAACTTGCGGCCCCTCGCCCAGGTGGTGAGCATGGTAAAGGCAATCGCACCAATCATCAGCGGGAACCAGCCGCCCTCTGGCACCTTGGTCAAGTTCGCAGCGAAATAGGCTCCATCGACGATGAAGAACACAAGCAGGACGGGAATCGCAATCCATAGCTTCCAGCGCCATACGGCCGTTACCAGAACGGCCAGCAAGCATGTGTCGATCAGCATGGCACCGGTCACAGCGATCCCATAGGCAGAGGCTAGGTTCGATGAATTCTCGAATGTCAGGACTAAGACCAGAACCGCCACAAGCAGCGCCCAATTGACCACCGGAATGTAGATCTGCCCCGCTTCACGCTCGCTGGTATGCCGGGTCGACAAACGCGGAATGAAGCCAAGCTGGATCGCCTGGTGGGTGATCGCAAAGGCTCCTGAAATCACGGCTTGGCTGGCGATGAATGTTGCAAAGGTGGCGAGGATCACGAGCGGCAAGCGAAGCATCTCAGGCGCCAGCATAAAGAACGGGTTCTTGATCGCCTCAGCCGCGCTGGCATCGTCAAGCCCAAGAACCATTGCTCCCTGGCCAAAATAATTGAGCAGCAGGCACGGCATGACGAAGCCGAACCACGACAGGCGCATCGGCCCGCGTCCGAAATGACCCATGTCGGAATAGAGCGCTTCCGATCCCGTAACCGCCAGCACTACAGAGCCAAGCGCGAGGAACGCGAGCAGCTTGTCAGTCATGAAGAACTGGATCGCATACCAGGGATTGAGCGCCCAGAGCACCTCGGGCGTGTTGAAAATATGATAGATGCCCATGGTCGCAATGACGATGAAATAGACAATCATGACCGGAGCAAACAGCGCGCCGACCTTCGCGGTTCCGCGCTGCTGGAGTAGGAACAGCAGCACCAGCAGGACCAGCGCAATCGGAATTACCAGGGGAGCCAGGGACGCCTGGACTACGGTTAACCCCTCGACCGCTGACAGCACGGAGATCGCAGGCGTGATCATGCTGTCGCCATAGAACAGCGCGGTGGCGAACACGCCCAACAACACAGCTATGCCGCCATATTTTGCGTCTCTCAGCGTTCTGGTCAGAAGCGCGACCAGCGCCAGGCTGCCGCCTTGGCCCTTGTTGTCAGCGCGCATCAATATGCTGACATACTGGATCGAGACGACCAGCGTCATCGACCAGAAGATCAGGCTGACGACGCCGAGAATATGGAGCTTGTCGAGCGCCAGAGGGTGCGGCCCGACAAAGGTTTCGCGAAAGGCATAAAGCGGGCTGGTGCCGATATCGCCAAAGACAATTCCGATGGCGCCGAAAGCGAGCAGCGCGAAGCGGTCGTTTTTATCGGCGTGTCCGGCAGGCGCACCGGCAACCGGTCCGGCCCCGGCGGCATCGCCTGTTGTTTCGCTCATTCGTGCGCCCCGTCCTTGACTGGACCCGTGACTCGCCGCCTTCGCGGTCGCCACAAAGGCGTGCCGCATAGCAGCATGACAATGGCGGAGCAACGCAAGTTAGCGCCCTGTCTGCACGCCTTCCTGCTGGGCCAGAATATCATCGAGCCGTCCCAGCTGCATTTCCAGATTTTCGCGCCAGGGCGCATCTTCCGGCGTACGATCGAGCAGTTCGCTCCACAGCGCCTTCGCTTCGCCAAAACGCCCGGACTGGGCCATCGCCAGACCAAGGAAGAACGGTGGCCCGGGATGCTCAGGATCGGCATTGGACGCCTTCTGAAAGGCATAGAGCGAAGCTGGCGTCAGTATCCCTTCGGCATGGGATACAAGCGCGTTGGCCAGTGCCAGCCAAGCCTCGCCATTTTGCGGATTATCCTCGACCGCCCCCAGCAGGACCTGGGCTGCATTGGCGAACTGACCGTTCCGCGCCATGCCATCTGCGATCACCACCCATTTGTTGTTGGGCGGGAGCTCGCTTTCGGAAACAGATCCGCGTGCCTTGACCAATGCGCCGGGGTCGCTCGCGATTTTCTGCGCTGCCGGCTTGGGCGCCCCATCGAGCCCCGGACTGGCTTGCAGCCCGTAACCCGCGATGCCCAGCAACAGCGCTGCGCCGGTTGCCTCCCAGCCAGAGCGCGGCACCTTGAGAAAAAACACCAGAACCAAAAATGCGGCCAACGCCAGCCCGATCGCCAGAACCCAGCTCATTGTCCGCCTCCCCTGCCGAACCGACGTCTGAGCAGAAGAAATGCGAGTGCGGCAAACAACAGGGGTACGGCGAAAAGCGGCCATGTCAGTGAAGTCAGCCGCGGCGCATAGCTGACATAATCGCCATAGCGTTCGACCAGCCATTCGCGGATCGCTTCAGGCTCTTCTCCCTTGGCAACACGTTCGCGCACCAACGAACGCATCGAACCGGCAATCGGCGCGTCCGAATCGGCGATCGACTGGCCCTGGCATTGCAGGCAGCGCAAAGATTCCATCAAATCCTGCGCCTGCTCTTCCTGTGCGGGATCATCAAGCTGGCGATAGGCATAGGGCGCAGTCGACTGCTCCTGGGCAACCAGGGGCAGGGAAAATGCTGCAACCAACATCAGGAAGAGGAAGTGCTTCACTCTCCGGCCTCCCTGAACTCAGAAAGGATCACCGGAACCTGTTCGGCACGGATTTCGCCGATATGCTGGTAGCGGATGATGCCCTTGCCATCGACAATATAGGTCTCCGGAACGCCCGACGAGCCCAATGCGAGTTGGACCTGGCCGTCGTCATCGGCACCGATGCGCTCGAACGGGTCGCCATTCTGCTTGAGAAAAATCCCAAGATCGCGGGTCGAATCGCGCACCGAAATCCCCTCGATCGGAACGCCGGCATTGGCCAGCGCCGCAAGCTGCGGTGCTTCGACACGGCATGGAATGCACCAGCTGGCGAAGATATTGACGAGGCGCGGATTGCCATCGGTAAAGACGCTGCTGTCGAGACCCGGTCGGCCCGGCATGGCCGGCGGCAACGCGAAGGAAGGCATCGGTTTGCCGATCAACGTGCTCGCAACATCACGAGGTGCCGGGCGCAACAGGCCGAGCGTCACCAGCACTACGAATGCGCCAAAGATCATCAGCGGCAGCCACAGTGCCCAGCCTGCGGGTTTGCGCTCACCGCTCATCGTCCCTGGCTTTCGCGACGATCCGCAATCTTCTCACGGGCTACAATGCGGCGAACATCGCTCGCCACTCGCCCAATGAGGGCCAGTAGCCCGCCAAGGGCAATCAATATCCCGCCATACCAGATCAGCGTGACGAATGGCTTCCACCACAGCCGCAGCTGCCAGCGTCCGTCATCGGCCTCGCCGCCAAGCACGACATAGAGCTGCCCATTCCAACGTGTCAGCAGCGCGGATTCAGTGGTCTGTTGGGGTGGCGTCCAAAAGCTTCGCGCCTGCGGGCGAATGCGGGTTTCGTCGCCGCCCTGGTAGCTCGCGGAAAGAACGCCCTCCAACGCGGTCCAGTTCGGCCCGGCGACCGGCTCTACATTGACCAGCTTGACCTGCCACGGCCCGACCTCGGTCGCCTCGCCTGCACGAACCGCGACCAGTTTTTCAACCGAAAAGGCGCTCTCACTCGCCATGCCGAATAGGGCCACGGCAACCCCAAAATGCGCGGCAACCATGCCCCAGACCGATAGCGGCGTGCGGCGGAAATTGCGCTCGCGTAGCGGCAGCAGGCTCGCGATCGCCAGCCCTGCCGCCAGCACGATGCCGATGAAAGGTAGCACGCCAATGCCTGACCAGCCGGCCAACACGCCTGCCGCCAACACTGCCAGCACCGCCGGCAGGATCAGCCGCTTGCCAACCCGTGAAAAGCTATCGCGCCGCCAGCGCAGCAGCGGCCCGACCATCAGCACCAACAGCATCGGCACCAGGAAGATCGCTCCCATAGGGTTGAAATAGGGCGGACCAACCGAGACTTTCGCGCCCATCGCCTCTGCGACCAGGGGGTAGAGCGTGCCGAACAGCACGATACCCAGGATCGCCGAAAGCATGACATTGTTGACCACCAACGCGCCCTCACGGCTGACCACGGCAAAGCGCTTGCCCTCAGTCACCGTGCCGGCGCGCAATGCGAACAGCGTCAGCGCTCCGCCTATATTGATCGCCAGCAGCGCCAGAATGAAGCTGCCGCGTTCCGGGTCAACTGCGAAGGCATGAACGCTGGTGAGGATGCCTGAGCGCACCAGGAATGTGCCGACCATCGACATCGAAAAAGCGACAACGCCCAGCATCACCGTCCAGGCCCGCAACGCATTGCGCGCCGCCAGCACACCGCAGGAATGGAGCAGCGCGGTTGCCGCAAGCCATGGCATCAGCGAAGCGTTCTCAACCGGATCCCAGAACCACCAGCCACCCCAGCCCAGCTCGTAATAGGCCCAGTAGGAACCAGCGGCGATGCCCAGCGTCAGGAATATCCATGCGCCCAGCACCCAGGGTCGCATCGCCTTGGCAAAGGCCGGGCCAACCTGGCGAGTGATCAACGCCCCTATCGCGAAGCTGAAGGCGACTGACAGGCCGACATAGCCCAGATACAGTGTCGGGGGATGGAAGGCGAGGCCGATATCCTGCAGCAGCGGATTGAGGCCGTTGCCCTCCGGCGCTGCCGGATCAAGCCGCTCAAACGGGTTCGAGGACATCAGCAGGAAGGCATAAAACCCAATACTAACAAAAGCCTGCCCCGCCAAAGTTGCCAGCATGGTCGGCTCAGGCAGACGCCTCTCGACAAAGGCGACGAAAGCGCCGGCCAGGCCCATTACGGTGACCCAGAGCAGCATCGAGCCTTCATGGTTCCCCCATGAGCCGGCGAGCTTGTAGATAAACGGCTTGGCCGAATGCGAGTTCATCGCCACCAGCTTGACCGACAGATCAGTGCCAATGAACAGCAGGATCAGCGCGAAAAAGGCGGCCAGCGCGAGCAGCCCCTGCATCACTGCGACCGGCCGAACGATACCCGCCAGCGCCTCGCCCCGTCCGGTCAGCGCCAACACCCCCGCAAGCAATTGCAGCGCGGCCAGCGCGGCAGCAAGCCATAAGGCGGCAAGACCAAATTCGGCAATCATTGGGTTTCGGCCACCACCTGGCTGACCTGATGCTCATTCATGTCCTGCAGCTCGCGCGGGACATAATTCTCGTCATGCTTGGCGAGCAAATTGTCAGCGATGAATGTACCGTCGCTGGCCAGCTTGCCCTCGGCGACGACGCCGGAACCCTCGACAAACAATGAAGGCGCGATTCCGGAAAAGCGCACCGGGACCCGCGCCGTGCCATCGCCAACGACGAAACGCATCGTCACCCCATCTGCCTCGGTCTCGATTGAACCGGTCTCAACCATCCCGCCAAGCCGAACCGCGCGGTCTGCCTCGGGCGGGTCGGCGACAATCTCGCTCGGCACGTAGAAATAGGAGGCCTGGCTGCGTAGCGCCCACATCGCCAGCAGCGCCGCAGCCAGCAGCGCCGCAAGCGCGATGACGAGCAACACCAGCCGCTGGTGTTTGGGCTTGATCGCGGCCATCAGACTTCCCGGCTCTTTTCGCGGCGCTTTTCAGCCCGGCGCATCGCCAGCCAGCTCCAGGCGATCAACAACACTGTGCCGCCGATGCCGATGACATAGGCGGCGGTGACGAAGGCCCATTGATCAAGCGCCTCACGCATTGGCCAGTTCTCCAGAGGGCTCGGCCATCGCCTTGCGCCGTAGTCGCGCTTCGGCCTGGATATCGGCGAGGATTGCCCGCATCCGGGCCAGCACCACTCCGCCAAAGATCAACGAAAAGCCCAGCGTTGCGACCATCAGTGGCCACAGGAAGGCTGGATCGATTGCCGACTTGCCAAGGGATATGCTGGGCGGCTGGTGTAGCGAATTCCACCACAGCACCGAATAATGGATGATCGGGATATTGACCGCGCCGACCAGCCCAAACACCGCCGCAACCCTACCGTTTCCGCCGTCCCGCGACGAAGCATCGGCCAGTGCCTTGTAGCCGAGATAAAGGAACAACAACACCAGCATGCTGGTCAGCCGCCCGTCCCACACCCACCAGGTCCCCCAGGTCGGACGTCCCCAGATCGATCCGGTCGCAAGGCAAATCGCGGTAAAGGTAGCGCCGGGCACGGCTGCAGCGCGCGCGGCAATTCCGGCCAGCGGATGGCGCCAGACCAGTTCTGCAAAACTTGCCCCTGCGATTGCCATCCATCCGGCCATGCCGAGCCACGCAGCAGGCACATGGATGAACAGGATGCGCACCGTATCGCCCATCAGCCGGTCAGGCGGAACCTTGAACAAGCCCCAGGCCAACGCGCTCGCCGTCAGCACCACGCCGCTTGCCAGCAGCAACGGCATCAGCCAGCGGGCTATCCGCAGAAATCGGGCCGGATTGGCGAAACCGTGCATGATCCCGGTGCTTCTATCGGGCGCTGCCGCCAGAGCAAGTGCCAGTTTGCTCACAACCGCGCATTTTACCGCCCAATCAGACCCTGCGCCATCGCATCGGAGACCTGATCCGGCGAGCGGGAGCTCGCTTGCGCTTCTTCCCAGATCGCGGCGAGCCTCACCGGAATTTCGTCCAGCTTGGCGTGGACCTCGGCAACGTCGCACAGTTCGCCAGAAGTCCGCGCGAGATATTCCAGCGTCACAGCAATGATACCGCCGGCATTGATGACGTAATCGGGCGCGAGCAACACGCCGCGTTCCGCCAGCATCGGTCCGTGTTGGGGCCTGGCCAGCTGGTTGTTCGCCCCGCCCGCGATCACGCTCGTGCGTAGTCGGACAATTCCGGCATCGTCGAGAATCGCGCCCAGAGCATTGGGGCTGAAGACATCGCAACTGACATCCATGATCTGCTCCGCCGGGACGTGCTCTGCACCCAGCTCTTCGGAAAGCGCAGTCACACGAGCCTCGTCGAGATCGGCCAGCGTCAGCCTTGCGCCGTCCTTGGCGAGCAGTCGTGCCACGCCGCCGCCAACGCTGCCGACGCCCTGGATCGCGACATGAACGTTCTCCATGCTGTCGCGGTCTAAGCTTTGCGCCACTGCGGCCCTGATAC
>JAQWKP010000043.1 GCA_029247785.1 Novosphingobium sp. | reverse complement strand
AAGGCGCAGAAGTTTGGCGGAACCTCGGCGACATCGGGCGGGGTGATGTGGATTCCCAACCACCAGCTCGGCGGCGATGTCGGGGATAGCCGCGAGATGACATTCGAATATCTCGAAAGCATCATCGGCAAGCCAGTCAATCGCCAGCGTCTCGAATCCTTCGTCGATAAGGCACCCAAGATGCTGAATTTCATCAAGGAAACCGGCGTCAATGTCGAAGTCGCGGCCTGGCCCGACTATTATGCCGACAAGCCTGGCGCCCGGTCAGACCGCTCGATCGTCTGCCCGACATTCGATGGACGCAAGCTCGGCGATGAGCGCTATGCGTTGATGCGCGAGCAGTACAATCGCTTCAAGCTGTTCAGCCGCTATGCGATGGATCTGAACGAAACCTTCGCGCTGATGTTGCAGACCAAGGGCTGGCGCAGGGTCGTGGCCAAGATGATCACGCGCTATTGGACCGATCGTGGGACTCGCAAGGTTTCGCATCGTGACCGGCGCTTTACACAAGGCGCGGCGCTGATGGGCGCGGTCTATGAGCAGGTGTTCAAGCGCGGTGTCGAGCTACGGATGGAAACCGGAATGGATGAGCTGGTGCTCGACGATGCGGGCCAGGTCACCGGGGTAACGGTCAGCAATTATGGCCGGAAATACACGATCAATGCGAGGCACGGCGTTGTGCTCACTGCCGGCGGCTATGAGTGGAACCAGGAGCTGCGCGACCGTTTCTATCCCGCGCCGGGCCTGACTCGCCATTCTTCGACACCAGAGGATGCCAATCGCGGCGAAACCCTGATCGCGGCGGAAAAAATCGGTGCATCGACCGAGCATACCGAAGCAGGCTGGTGGATACCGACAATGGTGCTGCCGATGCCGGGCGCATCGAACTTCCACGAAATTCACCAGGCCGCATTCGATGTTGGCAGGCCGTGGAGCATCGTCGTCAATCGCAATGGCGACCGCTTTGTCGATGAGGCTTGCGGTTATGATCAATTCGGCCAGGCGATGGTCGCCGATCACCTCAAGACGGGTGCCAACTGCCCGTGCTGGTTGATCTTCGATTCGAAATTCCGCGCGAAGTTCAGCGCTGGCGGGCTGATGCCGACGGTGCATACGCCCGAACGGAAAGTCCCCAAGGATTGGTGGGACCACTATGTCTTCCGCGCTGACACGATCGATGAATTATGTGCCAAGGTTGATCTGCCGATCGATGCGGTAAAGCAGACAGTGGCCAACGTCGCCGAATATTCGAAGACCGGGATCGATCCTGAGTACGGTCGCGGCATGAACGCCTATGACCAGATGTTCGGCGATCCGACAGTCACGCCCAATCCCAATTTCGGCCCGATCGACAAGGCGCCGTTTTATGCAGTGCCGATCAACAATGGCGATCTTGGGACCAAGGGCGGGCTGCGCTGCGATGATCGCGCGCGCGTGCTCGATGGATCGGGCAACCCGATCGCGGGGCTGTATTCGGCCGGCAACAACTCCGGCACGCCGTTTGGCGATGTCTATCCCGGGGCGGGCGCGACAATCGGCCCGGCCATGACATTCGGCTATGTTGCCGCTAACGACATCGTCGAACGGTCAGGCAACCAGCGGGCCTGATCTTGCGATCGAATTGACACAATGGCTCCCGTTGCGGAGCCGCAGGAGGATTTGGTATCATGCAAGGCAAGGTTGCAATCGTCACCGGCGCGGCAGGTGGCATTGGTGAGGCTGTCGTTCGCTGTCTTGGCGCAAAGGGCGTCAAGGTCATCGGCACGGGCCGCACCGCCAGTAAGCTCGAAGTGCTGAAGACGGCGCTGGGTGACAAGATGGAGTTCGATTACGTCGCTTGCGACGTGACTTCTGATGACGCTCCCGAAAAAATCGTCAATGCCGCGATTGAGAAGTTCGGACGCCTCGATATTCTCGTCAACAATGCCGGATCGTTCAATTTCGGGCCGGTGCATGAGACCGATGACGCGATGTTGGACGAGGTGCTGACGATCTCCTTGCGCGCGCCGTTCCGTCTGTGCCGCGAAGCGCTCAAGCATATTGGCAAGGGTGGTTCCTTCATCTTCATCGGTTCGACCTGGGGCATCTATGGCACGCCGGGTGGCGGAGCTTACTCGGTCGTCAAATCCGGCCAGATCGGCCTGACCCAGACAATGGCTGCCGAATATGGCGCCACGGGCATCCGCAGCAATTACGTTGCCCCATCGGTGGTGCGCACGGAGATGACCGACGCGTTCTGGGACCTCGATTTCTTCAAGCGCACCAATCACGAACTGACCCCGATCGACCGCGAAGCGACGACCGACGATGTTGGCTACATGGTCGCATTCCTGTGTTCGGACGAGGCTGGTTTCGTCAATGGCCAAACCATCGGCGTCGACGGCGGTATCTCGACCACCCGCTACCTCTCTCCCGAAGCGGCTTTTGCGGAGCGTAAATAGGTGGATTTTGCCTGGAGCGATGAACAGCAGGCGTTTCGCCAGAAGCTGAGAGACTTCCTCGCCGACAATCTGCCGGACGACTGGGAGAAATTCTCAGAACATGGCCCGGCATCGCCGGCGCTGACTGCCTTTGCCCGCGAATTTTGTGGCAAGCTTGCGGAAAACGGCATGCTGTTTCCGCACTGGCCCAAGGAGTTGGGCGGGGAAGGCCTGGGCCCCTGGGAGCAGCAGATTCTCGCCGAGGAGATGTGGAGCGCCGGTGAGCCGCGCGGCGGCCAGTACATGAACGTCAACTGGATCGGGCCGACGCTTGACCGTTACGGCACGCCGGAACAGAAAGCGCAATATCTCAAGCCAATCACCGATGGCGCAACGCTGTGGTGTCAGGGTTTCTCCGAGCCTGATGCCGGCTCCGACCTTGCCTCTCTGCGTACGCGGGCTGAACTGGTCGATAGCAATTACGTTATCAACGGCCAGAAAATCTGGACCTCTTATGCCGGGCTGGCCGACACCTGCTTCCTGCTGACCCGCACCAGCGACGATCGCAAGAAGGGTATCACCATCCTGCTGGTTCCGATGGACACGCCGGGCATCACCGTGCGGCAGATTCCCTCACTGGTTGGCGAAGGCGATATTCATGAGGTGTTCTTTGACGATGTCACCGTGCCAGAAGGCGCGCGATTCGGCGAAGAGGGGCAGGCCTGGGAGATCATTGCCTATTCGCTGAGGAACGAGCGGCTCGGCGTGCCCCGTTTCAGCCTGGCACGAGCTGCGCTCGACCGGGCTGTAGCGATGCTTCAGGAGCGCGGCGAATTTTCCGGCGAGATCGTGCGAGCCGAAGCGGCGCGCTGCGCGGCGGCTTGCGATGCATCGCAGATCGCCTGCTACGCGCTGGTCCAGAAACGCGTTGATGGCGAGCAGATCGGTGCGGAATCGTCTTCTGCGCGCTATGCCGTAGTGCAATGCGAGCGGGCGGTGTGCGAATTCGTCATTGAATATGTGCCCGAGGCGCTGGCTGGAGCCTCGCCCTATCTCAAGATGCACCATCAGCGCGGAATCGTCGCCGGGGTTGCGTCGGGAGCGGCGGAAATCCAGCTCAACATCATCGCTAGCGACGTACTGGAACTGCCGAGGGAGCCGCGCTGATGGAACTTGCTCTCAATGAAGACCAGACGCAGATCCTCGATTTTATTGATAGCCTGGCCAAGCCCTATGCCTCGGTGCCGATGCACGACGTATCCTACGCCCTGACCAGCGACGATCTCGACAATGAGCTGGCCGAAAACGGCTTTCTCGATGTGATGTCGGTGGAGGAACTCGGCCCGGTGACGGCGGCGCTGGTAGTCGAAAAGCTTGCCCGTCTGCCTTTCGCGCTGGAATCGGCGGCATCGGCGCTGGTGCGCTCGCTGATCGACCCCGATTTGCCGCGCCCGCTTTGCCTGGTCGAAGAAGGCAGGCTCAATCGGCCTGTCCGTTTCCTCAGGCCCGGCGCGAGCGTGGTTGTGGTGGGCCCAAGCGGCGTGCGCAGCTTCACGGCAAGCGAAGAGCTGATCGCACCGCCGCAGGAGGATACGCTTTATGCCTATCCGGTCGCATTCCTGACCGGCCTGCCCGATGCGTTGACGAGCCATGATATCGCCGCCGAGGAAGTGCAGCGCGCCTGGCGCGTAGCGCTCGCTGCGGAAACGGCAGGGCTGCTCGGCGCAGCTCTGGAGAGCCTCACCACCTATCTGTCGGAGCGCAAGCAATTCGGCCGCCCGCTCGCCACCTTTCAGGCCTTGCGCCATCGCCTCGCCGAAACGCAGGTGCTGACTAACGGTGTGTACTGGATGGCGCTGAAAGCCGCTGGAACCGGCGATCCCGCCGATGCGGCTCTGGCGGCGCTGCACGCACAGGATGCCGCCAAACGTGTCGGCTATGACTACCACCAGCTGATGGGCGGGATGGGCATGACGCTGGAACACCCGATGCATCTGTGGACCTATCGCCTCAAGCTACTCACTGCCGAGCTGGGCGGGCGCGGATCGCAGGCGCTGGCCGCGGCGGACGCGATCTGGGGGTAAAGGCTAGAGCCAGCGCTGATGGTGAAGCAAGAATGAGACTCGCAGCGAGAAAATGTAAATCGGAACGGTGCGGCGCTCATGGCGCGAGGTGGCAATAGCTGGGGGTAAGTGCGGCCAGTCCATGGCCTTTGGCTTGCCCCTCATCGGACCGCTGCCTAGCAGCAAGTTGATAAGGCAAGGGAGGATGCAATTGGCCATGCGGCAGATAGCTGTGCTTCCCTATCGTACGGACTCACCATCTGTTGACGCGCCCATCCACATCCTCCTCATCACATCGCGGGAAACGCGCCGTTGGATCATCCCCAAGGGAAACCCGATGGCAAAGCTTCCGCCACACGCCAGCGCTGCTGTCGAGGCCGAGGAGGAAGCGGGCGTGCTCGGCTCGGCCTGCCCGGTTCGGATCGGATCTTATCGCTATCGTAAGCGCCGAAATTCGGGTGCATCGGTTTGGGCGGAAGTCGATGTCTTTCCTTTCGCTGTTACCGAGGAACTCGACAGCTGGAAGGAACAGCACGAGCGCGAGCGGCGCTGGTTCACACTGGCTGAAGCCGCCGATGCGGTCGATGAAGCGGATCTTCGCGCTCTGATCCGTAGTTTTGGCGCAAGGGAATTCCGCGCCGCGACGCAGGCCGCGAATTTCATCGATACAGTTGCCGATAAGACGGGGGTAAATACCATGTTCGCCTGGTTCCAGAAGCTGCTGCCGCAACAAGGCAATTTTTTCGAGCTCTTCGAGCGCCACTCCGCAACGCTAGTTGCGGGCGCGGATGCGCTCGCGCGGCTGTCGCAGGGAGGTCCGGGCAAGGCGGACCATATTCGCGAGATCGAGGAGCGCGAGCACGAAGCCGACGTCATTACGCGCGACGTGTTGCATACCGTGCGCCGCACATTCCTGACGCCCTTCGACCGCGGAGCGATCACTGCCCTGATCGCTAGTATGGACGACGCGATCGACGAAATGCAGCATGCAGCTGGAGCGGTGGACCTATATGAGATTGACGAATTCGAGCCAGAAATGCGGGATATTGCCGCGATCATCGTAGATGCCGCACGCTTGACCGCCGAGGCGATTCCCCTGCTCCGCAAGATTGCCGACAACGGAACTCGGTTGCACGAGCTGACCGAGCGGCTCGTGCGCATGGAGGGCCACGCGGATGATATCCATGCCGCGGGCCTAAGACGCATTTACCGGGAAATCGGCGCCAAGGACCCGCTGCAATTCGTCGTCAGGCAGGAAATGTTCAAACGGATGGAACGTATTGTCGACCGTTTTGAGGATGTCGCCAACGAGATCGACGGCCTCGTCATCGATCACTCTTGATCAGAGATCGGAAAAGCTAATGGACAGCAGCCTGGCTCTTCCTCTGCTCATCGGCCTTGTCGCGCTTGCGCTGGCGTTTGACTTTCTCAATGGCTTGCATGACGCCGCCAACGCCATCGCCACAGTTGTCTCGACGCGGTTGCTGTCGCCGCTGGCTGCAGTTGCTTTCGCCTCATTTGGCAATTTTTCGGCTTACTGGATCGTCGGGCTACATGTCGCCGAAACGGTTGGCAAAGGCATCATCGACAAGGATGTAATCACGCCCGGCGTCGTCTTCGGCGCGTTGATCGGGGCGATGTTCTGGAATGTTGTGACATGGCTCAAGGGAATTCCCTCAAGCTCGAGCCACGCCCTGATCGGCGGCCTGCTCGGCGCCGGGATCATGCATGGCGGTTTTGAAGCAGTCCAATCTGCCGGTACGATCAAGACCGTGGTGGCGATCTTCCTGTCGCCGATGATTGGTTTCGGGATCGCCATGTTCCTGATGCTGATGACCAGTTGGGGTTTCAAGAGTGTTCAGCCCCGCAAGGCGAACAGCACCTTCAAGGGACTGCACCTCATATCCTCGGCCGCTTATTCGATCAGCCATGGCGGTAACGACGCCCAGAAGACCATGGGGATCATCGCAGTGCTGCTCTATTCAACAGGCTATCTCGGCGGCGAATTCTACGTTCCCGAATGGGTGGTCCTCTCCTGCTACCTTGCGATCGCGCTGGGCACCCTGTCCGGTGGTTGGAGGATCATCAAGACAATGGGCACGGGGCTTACCAAGCTGAACCACCATTCCGGCTTCTGCGCCTCGACCGCCGGCTCCTGCGTCGTCTTCGGTGCTAGCGCCATGGGTATTCCGATCTCGACGACCCACGCGATCACCGGCAGCGTCGTCGGGACCGGCGCGGCGCGGCGAGCGAGCGCTGTGCGCTGGAGTACTGCCAGCAAGGTGGTCGTCGCCTGGTTCATCACCATTCCGGCGAGCGCTGCGGTCGCCGCGGCCTTCTACCTGTTGACGCGGCTGTTCTGAGGCCAGGTGCCTCGCTGCCTAGCGGGCGTCCCGAAGGGCGAAGTCAGCGCCTCTCTCCCCGATCATGATTGCCGGCGCATTCGTGTTTGCGGTTGGCATGGTCGGAACGATTGAATTGTCTGCGACGCGCAGACCCTCGACTCCAAGCACCCTCAATCGTGGATCGACAACTGCGGCATCGTCCCCGCCCATCCGGCATGTCCCGACCGGATGTGAGGATACGTTGGCGCAGGCCCGGATCTGAGCCTCCCATTTCGCGTCGCTCTGCTCAGGATCGGGGGGATAGGCAGGTCCGACAATATGGGGTGCCATCGACGGGGTTTCAAATATCCGGTTTGCGAGCTTCAGCCCGCGCCGCAGGGTCTCCAGATCGCGGTTGTCGCCGAACATTTCGTAGTCGATCACCGGGCTGCTGGTTGGGTCGGAATCTTTCAGGCGAATCTCGCCTCGGCTCATCGGTTCTGCCAGGCTGACGGCGATGGTCACGCCGAAGCGGCGATTGGCATCGGGGAAGGGGTTGTCGGGCAGGAAATAGAGTTTGATCGTTTCGTCTGACCAGAACGGCAGAATTTGCACCCTGACGTCGGGATGTTCGAGTTCTGGCAGCGTCCGGGCATAGCACTGGGCGTGAACCGCGCAGGTCGTCAGCATGCCGCGACCTCCAAACAACCAGGCAAGTCCTTCCTTGGCAAGGCGCAACGGGTTGTTCAGCACATTGTAGGTAGGCTCACGCACCAGCCGACTGTTGGGCAGGTTGGGATGCTCGTGAAGGTTGCCGCCTACTTCGCGCCTGTCCGCTATGACCGGTATATCCAGGCCTTGCAGATGCTCTCCCGGTCCGATCCCCGAGCGCATCAAAATGGCTGGCGATTGGACCGCGCCGGCACTGAGGATGACTTCGCATTTCGCCCGAATATCGCGCGCTTCGCCGTCGTGGACATAGCACACGCCGCTCGCTCGTCCGTTTTCGATCAGAATGCGATCGGCGATGGCTCCGGTGATGATTTTCAGGTTCGGCCTGCCGCGCGCCGGGTCGAGGAATGCTTGGGCAGTGCTAGAGCGGTTGCCGTTCCATTGGGTCGCAAGATTGGCATAGACGCCGTC
>JAQWKP010000042.1 GCA_029247785.1 Novosphingobium sp. | reverse complement strand
CCTGAACGCATCGACTGCCGGCCGGAATTGGCAGCAATCCCTCACCGCCCATCTCGAGACGATCAAGCTCAGCTCGCAGGAGGAGATTCGCGCGTTCCATGAAGCCAATCCCGATGCCCTGCGCGATGGCTATTCATCCTCGAAAGAGCTGCTGATCGTCTGGACCCAACAAGTGGCGATCCCGCTTGCCCAGGAAAGGCGCATCCGGATCAATTGCATCGCCCCCTGCCCGGTCGACACAGCCTTCATGGAGGAAACCGGCAAGGTATTGGGACAGGCCTTCATCGACAATTATCCCTATCCCCTGCTTGGGCGCATGCCCACGGCGGAGGAAATGGCCTGGTCGCTGCTGATGCTGAGCAGCCCCCTCAATGCAGCCGTGACCGGCGCGACCCTGTTCAGCGATCAGGGCTATGCCGGTGGATTGCTCACTGGCGCTTTGCAGCCGGCAGCTTACACACCACCCAAATGATTCTTTGTTGCCGCATCGTTGTTGGCGAAAAACCGGCGCCCACCTTTACGCACTATGCTCTAAATGATTCTATTTGCGGGAGAGATCGAACATGAACCCACCTCGGCCCATTCCAAAGCTGGATACGCTGAACCGTCCGTTCTGGACTGGCGGCGCACAAGGCAAGCTCAACATCACGCTTTGCGGCGATTGCGGGGAATATACCCATCCGCCGCTGCCGCTGTGCCGCCATTGCCAGTCGGAAAATGTCGCTCCGCACGCGGTCCCGGGCACTGGAGAGGTCGATACATTCACGATTAACTACCAGCCCTGGGCCAAGGGCCTGGAAGTGCCGCTGGTGATTGCCCGCGTCAGGCTCGATGATGTTCCGGGCGTTTATCTCACCACCAATATCGTCAATTGCGCGGTCGAGGACGTTCACTTCGACGACAAGGTACGCGTCACCTTCGAGGAGCAGGGCGAGATCTATTATCCTCTATTCGAGAAGGTGAACTGAGCCATGGCCAGCAAGGAAGCTTACATCACCGGCGTCGGCCAGTCTGAAGTCGGCGTGCGCCTTGAGCGTCACCCGCTGCTGCTGACCATGGATGCCGCCAACCAGGCCATCGAGGCAGCGGGCCTTACCAAGGACCAGATCGACGGCGTCTTCACCTACCCCGGCAAATCTGCGGGATATCTGGGCTTTTCGCCCGTCGGTTCCGAAGACCTGATGGAGGCCATGGGCATACGCGCTGGCTGGTATGCCGGCTCCGGCGAAATTCCCGCGCAGCTCGCCGCGATTGGCGCTGCGGCCATGGCGGTCAAACAAGGGTTGTGCCGCCACGCCATCTGCTTTCGCACCGTCTATGAGGCGGCGGCAATGGCGCGCCCTGAGGAATATGCGCCCCTTCGCCGCGATAAGGTGGAAGGCTGGTCGCAATGGACCAATCCGTTCTGGGCCTTTTCCGCTGGCTGCTGGATCGGCCAATATGCCAATCGCCACATGCACCAATATGGCATGACTCGCGAACAGCTCGCCCAGGTCGCCTTGAACGCGCACCGCAACGCGCAGCTCAATCCCAATGCACGGGCGATCTCGAAAAAAGAGCTGACCATGGACGAGTACATGGAATCGCGGATGATCACGACGCCGTTCTGCCTGTGGGATTGCGACCGCTATTCGGACTGCTCGACCGCGATCATCGTTTCGGCTGGTGACGCGCTGGACGAGGTTTCCTGCCCGCCTGTTCGTATCGCGGCAATGTCAGGATCGGTCGAGCGCTGGAGTTGGGACCAGGTCGATTGGGTTGCGGCCTATGATGCCGGTCCGGACCTCTGGAAAGACACCGATTACACCGTCAAGGATGTCGATACGGTGCAATTCTACGATGGCTTCGCTTTCCTGCCGATCACCTGGCTCGAGGGCCTCGGCTTTTGCGGAAAGGGCGAAGGCGGCCAATTCATCGAGGGCGGCACCCGCATCGGACTGAATGGCGATCTGCCGATGAACACGTTCGGCGGCCAGCTGGGTGCCGGACGCCTGCATGGCTTCGGCTTTGCCCATGAGGCGGCGCTCCAGCTGCAGGGCCGGGCCGGCGAACGTCAGATCAACGATGCCAAGGTGGCAGTGGCGACGTCCGGCGGCGGCCCACTCGCGGCCGCACTGCTGCTTGCGCAGGACTAATTATCGACTGATCCCTCCAAAGCGGAGGTAACTGCGCTTGGTAACCGGTGGCATTGCGATGCATTGCCACCGGTATGGACCGCCCGACGATCATCGATATTGCCCGGTTGGCAGGGGTTTCCAAGAAAACCGTCAGCCGCGTGATCAAC
This sequence comes from Novosphingobium sp., assembly GCA_029247785.1. Lineage (GTDB taxonomy): Bacteria > Pseudomonadota > Alphaproteobacteria > Sphingomonadales > Sphingomonadaceae > Novosphingobium. The sequence continues at coordinate 7,733 of JAQWKP010000042.1, read as the reverse complement.
AATTCGCCGCTGTTGAGCAAGCCAACCCGCGAGAAGGTTGAGCGGATCATTGCCGAGACCGGCTTTGTCCCCAACCCTACCGCGCGCGCGCTAGCGCTGAAACGCAATTTCCTGATCGCGCTGGTTCATGACAATGCGCTGGACCCGGCCCTTGTTGAAGTGCAGGCCGGGATGCTGGCTGCGCTCAAACACAGCGAATTTGCGCTCTGCGTCCATTTTCTGGATTGTGGCCCCAATGCCGCGCTGCGCGCATTTGGCGATTTCCTGGAGTATCATCGGCCTTCCGGCATCCTGCTGATGCCCCCGCTCTCGGAGCAGGACGAGCTGGCCGGGCTCACCTGGGAATTCGGCTGCCGCTGCGCACGGCTGGGAGCCAAGCCGCAAACCGAAAGCCCTGGCTGGATCGTAACACCGGACCGCCAGGCCTCGGCAGATGCCGTCCACCGCCTGGTCCTGGCCGGTCATCGCCGCATCGCCTTTATCAGCGGACGGGAAGACACGCGCTGCGCAAGGCTGCGCGAGCTTGGCTATCTCGACGCAATGGCCGAGCACGGGCTTGACCGGGGGCCTGCCCTTATCGCTGCGGGCGATGACAGCTTCGAATCGGGCTATGCCGCAGCCGAACTGCTACTGGAAGTCAGCCCGCGCCCCAGCGCTATTCTTGCCAGCAATGATGAAATGGCAGCCGGTGCCGTGCATGCGGCGCACAAGAGCGGCATCAAACTGCCCGCCGAATTATCGGTGATCGGATTCGATGACGCGCCAATCGCCTCGCGAATATGGCCGCCGCTGACGACAATTCGCGTGCCGCTGATGGAAATGGCCCATGCAGCGGTAAATCAGCTCATCGCCCCGGAAGCCAGCGAATCCACCACGCACGACTTCCCAGTCGAGCTGATAGAACGCGGCACCACCGCACCGCTTCACGCCTCTGCCGGCGAATCCGGAGCCTTTGCTTTCCAATCAGGATAGGACGGAAGCCCTGCCAGCAGGAATGCGCTGACCAAGGTCCCGACCACGCCGAAATAGAGGAACGGGACGTAACTGCCGTATTGGTCGAATACCTGCCCGGCGACCAAGGGACCAAGCCCCGAGCCTGCTGCCAGTAGGCTCGCCATCACACCGAAAATCGTGCCGAAATTGCGCATGCCGGCATATGCAGCGGTCAGGAAGCCGACAATTTGCAGTTTGGCGCCCGACGTATAGCCATTGATGACAATCGCCGTGATAACGATCGCCGCAGACCTGTCGGGAATGAGCAGAAGCAGGAATGTCAGCGCGCCGACGCCAATCGTCAAACCGCCTATCCAGCGCGCCGGATAGCGGTCCAGCAGCACACCGGTAAGCAACTTTCCGGTAATCCCGGCCACCCCCCCGAAGCTTGCGTAAATGGCGGCAGAAGTCCGGGTCGTTCCCAAATCAATCAGGATCGGAATCTGGTGAACCATGACACCGATGGTCACGACCATGATGACAAAGGCGGAAATCGAAATCCGCCACAGGGCGACATTACGCCGCGCCTCGTCCACCGAAAGGCCCGGTACGTCGAGCAGCGGCCCCTTCTTTGATGCCTCGGGATCGGCGGCGCGCGCACGCTGCCCGTGATAATAGCCGTCGCGAAACCAGACCACGCATAGCAGCAGGGCCACTGCTCCCCAGCCCAGCCCCAGCCAGACATAGGCCATACGCCAACCATGCTCCGCGATGAGGAAGTCGCCGAGAGGCGGTACGATCACCTGAGCTCCCATGCTTCCTGCCAGGACCAGCCCCAGCGCGAGGCCTCGCCCTGCCACGAACGTGCTGTTGACCGCAGCGGTCCAGGTCGTCGATTTCGTCGCCAGCGCAGCCACCGAGTATACGATCCAGATCGCGTACCACTGCACATGTGATCCTGTCAGAGTGCTCAGGCTGGCGATTGTCAGCGAGAGCAGCACGAGACCCGGCAAAACCAGCCGCCGCGTGCCGATCTTGTCGATCAGCATGCCGAATAGCGGCGAAAACAGGAAAGTGAGGACAGACGTTATCGTAATGCCAGAAGAGACGAGCGTCCGGCTCCAGCCGAATTCCTCGGTCAGCGGTCCCATGAACAGGCCAGCCGATGCGGTCATCACCGCCGTAAAGGAAAAACCGATCGAGCCGGCGACAACCAGCGGCCAATGTTGCGTGAATTCCTGGCGCGCCAGCACCTTATTTTCCGACAAAATCTTCTCCCTGCCCTGACCGGTAATCCATTCCGGCCAGTTCGTCAGCCCGTATTACCATCCGCCGCAAGCACAACATGCAATTCCTCAGTGGCCGTGCCGGGTGTGACGAAGCCTTGGGTGGTATCGCAGATTTCGTCCCAATGGGCAGCGATATCCTCGACAGCGGGTGCCGACTGACGGTGATGCTGCCAACCTGGAACAACCCCGAAAAACACCCGTGCCACCCTGCCGAGACATTGCGAGTAAAGCGCCTGGCTCGATGTGCAGGCCTCGCTCGCAAGCCAGACGGCGATCGGCATGTTGAATTCGACATTCATCGAATTGCCGATGTCGGGAAAGGCATCCATTTCCAGAATGCCTGAGCGCTCGGCCCAATCCGCACCTGCCTGCATCGCCATGCGGCTGTTGCCATTGGGCATGATCGCATTGCAAAAAATTCCGTGCTCCGCCCCTTCGAGCGCAGCGATATTCATCAGCCCGGCGACCCCGGCCTTTGCTGCGCCATAGCCACCCACCCATGGCATTCCGAACATCCCGGCGCTCGAGCAGGTATAGACGATGCGGCCATAGCCCTGCGCCTTCATGTGCGGCCAGGCAGCGCGGGTCATCTTGAAACTGCCTGTCAAATGCGTGCCGACAACCGCATCCCAGTCCTCGTCCGACGTCTCCTCGATCGGGAATGCCCGCCAGTTCCCGGCGCTGTTGATCAGGATATCGAGCTTGCCGAAGCTGTCGATGGCCTGGGCCACCATGGCATTGGCGCCCTCGGTCTCTGCAACCGAATCGCCATTGGCGACAGCCGTTCCTCCGGCGTCGCGAATCTCCTGCACGACGCTTTTCGCCATTTCCACGGAGCCATTGCGTCCTGCGACATCGCCGCCAAGGTCATTCACGACAACACTCGCGCCGCGCCGCGCCAATTCGAGCGCATGCTCGCGCCCGATCCCGCCGCCGGCCCCGGTAACGATCGCGACACGTCCTTCGAAATTGACGCTTGCCACGTGCCTTCTCCCTGCTGGTTTTTGAATGATCGACTATCGCTTGCATATGGGCGCTCGGCAAGCGTGCGATGCGACGCGCAAGGGACACTTTTCAACGCACTGTCCATGAATGATACGTGCACGTCGCCATTTTGCGGTTGCAAGGTTACCGAGCGCTTGCTTTAGCCCGAATCATGGGGGGAAGCATGGTCCTGAACATATGTCGGCCCGGACTGGTCGCACTGGGCCTTGTTGCAGCCGGCCTGCCCACCTGTGCGCTCGCTCAGCAAAAATCCGAGGAAAATGCGGTAACAAGCGCCGACGATGCTTTCGGCACCTCGGTGGGGCTGGAATCGACCGGGATTTACACGAGTTTCACCGTCAGGGGCTTCAACCCGACCGATGCCGGCAATGCGCGGATCGATGGGATCTATTACGATCCGGTCGCCCTGCTGACCCTGCGCGCAAGAACGAGCCAGGCAATCCGTGTGGGTTTTGCCGCGCTCGAATACCCATTTGCCGCTCCCACCGGAATTGTTGACACCCAGCTGCGCACGGCGGGCAATGATTTTCATGCCGGATTTGAGGCTCATCGTCAGCAATATGGCAGCTATGTCTTCATTCTCGACACCCAGATTCCCGTGCTGGATGACAAATTAGCGATCGTTGCCGGCGTTTCACACGGCCACGGCAAATTCATCGACGGTGCCAGCGAGAACAATTATTCCTTCGCGGTCAAACCGGTCATCCGTCTCGGCAGTGTCGAGATCAGCCCTTTCTACAGCGTCAATTATGTGCGTGATGCGCGCCCCAGGCCGATAGTTGTGATGGGCGGCGACTTCCTCCCGAACTTTCCGCCGCCCAAGCGCTATTACGGATCAGACTGGGCCAGGGGCAGCAAGGACAATGTGAATTTTGGGGGCACCGTCAAAGCCCGGATAACCGATCGCCTTTCGCTGCGCGCGGGCCTGTTCAAATCGCAGCTTCTGCGCAAGGTCAACTACACCGACATCTTTCGGGTCAACGATCTGGCGGGCAACAGCGACCACATTTTCATCGCCGACCCCAGGCAGAACCTCTATAGCTGGAGCGGCGAAGCACAGCTCGGCTACCGACTGCAGACCGGACGCTGGCACCATCGCTTCATCGCCGGATTCCGTGCCCGTGACCGCTCAACCGAGTTCGGAGGTTCGCATGTCGAGGACTTCGTCGGTACAGCTATGTTGGGCAGCCCGGACCCGGCTGCGACGACAATGCCGATATTCACATTCTCCCCGGTCAATCGGAGCAAGGTGAAGCAGACCTCCTTTATGGCCGGCTATATCGGCAAACTCGATGGTGTCGGGCGGATCAATCTTGGCCTGCAGCGCTCCAGTTTCCGGGGCAGTTCGATGACGCAGACGGGAATTACCCGGACCAGCGCGACGGAATGGCTGTACAATGCCAGCCTCGGCATCGAGATTACGCCCAACTTGCTCGCCTATGTTGGCACGCAGCGCGGCCTTGAAGACATCGGATCGGCACCCAATCGAGCGACCAACCGCAACGAACAATTGCCGCCTGCGCTCAGCAGACAGTATGAGGCAGGCCTCCGCTGGAATTTCGGCAAACACGTGCTGCTGGTGGGCATCTTCGAAATCACCAAGCCGCATTTTTCATTCGACACGACAGACCTGTTCACCGAGGTCGGAACGGTGAAACACAGCGGCGTCGAGGCGTCCTTTTCCGGAAAGTTCATCGACGACCGGTTGAGCGTACTCGCCGGCTTCATGGTGATGAATCCGGTCGTCTCGGGTCCGGCCAGAGACCTCGGCCTGCTCGGCAAGCGACCGGTTGGCAAACGCGGCACCAGAGGCCGCGTCGACTTCAATTACCGTACCGACGTCTTCAATGGGCTGACGCCAACCCTCACCATCAAATATCGCGGCACGACGGCGGCGATTTCCGAGCCGATTTCGCTGACCGACGACCGCCAGATCATGATCCGCTCTCGCGTATCGATCGATATTGGCCTGCGCCAGCCGCTCAAGCTTGGCCAGGTGCCGGCGACCTTGCGCGTCAAGGTTGAGAATCTGCTCGATCAGAAGCGCTGGCTCGCACCGGCCAGCCGGACACTCTTCCAGTCAGACCGAATCCGCTTTTCAGCCTCGCTGCTGGTCGATTTTTAGCCCTTGACCTCTTCCAGCGTGAAGCCGTTATTCGGCACGCATTGCTGGACCTCAATGACATTGCCTTCCGGGTCGTAGCCATAGATCGTCTTGACGTGGCCAACATCGACGAACTCGCGGTCAGTGAAAGTCATGCCGCACTTCTTAAGGTACTCCATGTCCTTCTCCATCTCGGTCACATCGATGCAGAAATGGGTGTAGCCGCGATCGTTTGGGCGCTTGGGCTCAGGCATGGTCGGCGGCGGCGAGCTATATTCGAACAGCTCCAGATAGCAGGTCCCGGCGCGCAGCATCACGCCCTTGGAAGCCGAATCCTTGACGTCGACGATCTGGTCCATCGTCGCTTCGCCTTTCTCCCAGCCAAAGCCATCGTCAACCGGCACAAAGCCGAAGGCCTCGCAGTAAAACTTCTTCATGCTTTCCATGTCGCGGCAATTCATGCCGACGTGGTGGATACCTCTGATCATCGAATCGTCTCCTGTATGGACATGCCCTGAATATCCCGAATGGCGGGGGTGCTTGCAATGGCTGCGGCGCGCCTACTCCTCCGGTTCGACCCATTCGGTGCGGGTCACGCGCGGCGAGAGATACTTGGTCTTGGTCCAGCCGCCATCGACGACGATCGACTGGCCATTGACCATGAAGCTTTCCGGCTTGCACAGGAAAGCGATGACCGCAGCGACGTCCTCAGGCTCGGCCAGCCGGGGATAGGGCGTGGTTTCGACATTGATGCGCTTGAATCCCTCGTCGGCAAAGCGGTGCGCGACCATTTCCGTGCGGGTGACGCCCGGCGCGACGCAGTTGGAGCGGATTCCGCGCGGGCCATATTCGCAGGCCATATGCTCGGTGAGAGATTTGAGCCCGCCTTTGGCCGCCGAATAGGGGCCCCCGCGCCGCCCGCCGACATGGGCGAAGGTGGAAGTGATGTTCACCACGCTGGAGCCCTCGCCGAGATGTGGAATAACCTCGCGGCACAGGCGAAACGGCGCTTTGAGCATGATGTCGAGGAAATGATCGAGGCTGTCGTCATCGGTCTCGTCCAGCGGAGTCGGACTGCCGATCCCGGCGTTGTTGATGAGGAAGTCGAGCTGACCGAAGCGGTCGAGCGCGCATTGGACGATCAAACTGGGCCCGTCCTTCGCGGTGACATCGACCGAGATCGTTGCCACTAGCTCAGGATTGCCGATTGCTGCTTCGAGCTTCGCAAGCTTGTCCTTGTCGCGCCCGACACCGACGACGGCGATGCCTTCTTCGCTCAGCATTTTTGCCGTCGCCAGGCCGATTCCACTGCCCGCGCCCGTGATGATTGCAACCTTCAACTCAACTTCCCCTTCAATCATTCAGAATTGCCGAGCCCCGGATTATTCGGGGCCCATGCGAAATGCGCACAGCTTGTTGCCGTCGAGATCGCGGAAATAGGCACCGTAGAAGCCGCCCGGATCGCCGCGCCAATCGGGAGCACCTTCGTCCGCACCGCCGAGCTCAAGCGCCTTGGCATGGACATTGCGGATTTGCTCGGTGCTATCGGCCTTGAGCGCGACCATCTGGCCATTGCCGACTGTCGCTGTCTCACCGTCGAACGGTGCGAGTACGCCAAATGTGAATTCCCCGGCATCCGAAACATACATCCGGCCGCCGCGCGGATGATCGAAACCCGGCTTCAGGCCCATCACAGCGAGAATTTCATCATAGAATGCCATCGCCTTGTCGAGGTCGTTGCTGCCAACTGTTGCATATCCGATCATCTGGAGTCTCTCCTCGCTGGGGTGTCAATTCGCGGAAGTGGCTTTGCCCAGCTCAGCAGCTTCCGATTGGATATATTGGCGCACATTTGCGCGCTTGTCGTCAGGAAATCCGCCCTTGCTCAATCTCGCGGCCTGGCCTGCCTGACGCGCCCTCACTGAGCAATTGCTGTGCCAGACGGTTGCTGAGGGCCCAATCTGCCCTCGCGCAGATCGGCCATGCGCGAGCGGATATAGTGACGGATATTCTCCAGCTTGATATCCGAAAATTCCGGGAATTTCGCCATCCCGCGCTCCTCCAGCGTTCCCTGCCGCACAATTTTCTCGAATGTGGGCGCGTCGAGCACGATTGCCGAGCGTCGCAGGTCCGGCCCATTACCAATACCCACAGCGGAAGAGCCATGACACGACAGGCAATGCATCTCGAAGCCAATAAAACCGGCCTGAACACGTGACCGATCGGGCGCGAAGCCGGGATCCTCGGGCGGCGGAACGGGTTTCGCAGGCGGCGCAAGCTTGCTGGTCCCGCCAATCGCGAAGGTCAGCACGCGCCGCGCTTGGCTCATCGGATCGATCGCATAATTCTCGATATCGGCGCCCAGCATGGCGGGCGCATACATTGCAAAGCCCATGCTCATG
>JAQWKP010000305.1 GCA_029247785.1 Novosphingobium sp. | reverse complement strand
CAGTCTAGATGGCTAAATCGAAGCTTCCCAGGGATTCGCAGATACGGCAGGCGCGCCGGAGACGTCGCTTGCTGCTTCGAGGCGGCTTGCTCGCCGTGGCCGCCCTTGCTGCCTCCTACTGGTACTTCATTCGCGAGAGTGCGCGGGCCGATCTTGCTTATGGGGCCAGGATTGCCTGCTCATGTCGCCATATTGCCGGTCGCTCTTTGGACCAGTGTGGCGACAATTTCCGATCAGGAATGGGCTTTGTCAGCCTGCGCGAGGACGAGGATGAAAAGTCGGTTACCGCGTGGCTGCCATTCTTCGGCAACGAGACCGCGCGATATCGTGAGGGGCCGGGCTGTGTGCTGGACAGCCGGTAGTGCGTCCGGGGCCTAAGCCGTGGGTTCCGTAGAAGCGATCCACCCGCCACCGACCACGCGTTCGCCTGAATAGAGAACCGCGGCCTGGCCTGGCGCCACGCCATATTCCGGATCGGCAAAGCGGATGCTCGTTTCCTGGCCCTCGCCCAGCGGTCCGTCGAGCATCACCGGAACCGGTTTGGCCAGTGAGCGGACCTTGGCCGTGAGCGGCCCCCCGGGAAGCGGTCCGATGCGATTTGTTTCGATAATGCGAGCGGCGGACACGGCCAGCAGGCGTCTTGGACCGACCATGACGCGGCGGGTGCCGGCATCGATGTGAGTGACGTAGAGCGGCTGGGCCTGCCCGCCGATGTCCAGGCCGCGCCGCTGGCCGACGGTATAATGGACGACACCGCGATGCTGGCCAAGAACTTCGTCGCTTTCGGCATGGACGATATCCCCTGGCTGTTCGGCCTCTGGGCGTATCGCGCGCACAACCTTGGCGTAGTCGCCATTGGGAACGAAGCAGATATCCTGGCTATCGGGTTTCGCCGCTACCCGCAGGTCGGCACTCTCAGCGATTCGTCGGACTTCGCTCTTGGGCAGTCCACCGAGCGGGAAGCGCAGGAAATCGAGCTGCTCTTCGCTTGTCGCGTAAAGGAAATAGCTCTGGTCGCGAGCCGGATCGGCGGCGCGGTGAAGCTCTGGCGTGCTTCCCTTGTGGACCCGCCGTACATAATGGCCCGTCGCCATGCAGTCGGCACCGAGTTCGCGCGCCATGGCAAGCAAGTCGGTGAACTTCGGCCCCATGTTGCAGCGGATGCAGGGGATCGGCGTAAGGCCGGCCATGTAGTCGGCAGCGAAGGTTTCGACAACCTCCTCACGGAATTGCGATTCGTGGTTGAAGACGTAATGGGCGATGCCAATTCGGTCCGCTACTGCTCGTGCGTCGCGGATGTCGTCACCCGCGCAGCAAGCGCCTTTACGACCGGTCGCGGCACCATAATCGTATAGCTGGAGGGTGATGCCGATCACTTCAGCGCCGCTCGCTGCAGCGAGCGCGGCCACCACCGAGCTATCGACGCCGCCCGACATGGCAACGACGATGCGCCGGTCCTGCATGGCGCCCTCAAGCTGGAACAGCTCGGTGGGATTTGGCGCGACAATGGTAGTAGAGGCTGTCATCGCAGGGGCCATACAGGCAGCAGACGCCAGGACCAACAGCACAATCGATATCGGCGAGAAGGCCTCATTGTCATTCCGCCTTCGCCCCGTTCCCCTGCTCGCACGGCGGTCGAAATCGATTAACCAACATCAACATGCGGTAAAGGCGCCCTTTACCTCCCCTTGACCAAGCTGGTCTATAGGGGTGGCCATGATAATCGAATTTGACAAGCAGGCTTGGCAGCAAAGAGCGCATGAGCCTCGCCGAATCGGCGAACGCGTTCGTCCAGATTGGCGTGGCCTACAGATGCGCCTTCTCGCCGCGAGAGATGCGAGACGCGCATTTGCGGCGGAACGATCGGAAGTCCGATCTGAAAGTTGTGGTAGCTTCGATGAGCCGGCGGCGCGCTGGCTTGGCGTACTCGAACCACGCTCAGCTTTCGTTAACCTAACCGATTCAGCCAATCGCAACGCTGGCGGGTTCAATGTGGGTTTTGTCGCCGACGAACTCACAAGCGGCGATCGAGGGTAATGATGATCGAGAACCAGAAGATTCGCCCCGCCCAAGTAATCGGGCCGCTTGGTGAGCCGCTGACGGTAGAGTCACTGCCGCCGCCGAGCACCACTCGCTGGGTCGTCAGGCGCAAAGCGGAAGTCGTTGCGGCCGTTAATGGCGGCCTGCTGACGATTGACGAAGTATGCGAGCGCTACAACCTGACGCTGGAGGAGTTCGCATCCTGGCAGCGCGCGGTTGACCGTTCGGGTATGCAGGGTCTGCGCGTAACGCGTATCCAGCACTACCGCGACCTATACGAACGTCAGCAAAAATACTGAGGCACACGAATGGCTCGTAGCCCGTGGAACGCGGGCGATCGCTGCGTTTTCCTGAGCAGACCTTCCACGCCCGATGCCTCGCCAGCCCGGCATTAGGGCTTGTCCAATGCGGGATTGCTGTCTGTGCACCGTCATATGTCGCGGATTGTCGCAGTATCACGAGTTCGCATTGCCACCCGGCGAGGGCGTGTATAAGGCGGCAATCCGTATATCTTTTCGGTATCTGGGCACGGAACCGGCGTCCGGTCAGGCTGCCGAGCGATTGAATCTGGCCTGGTCGCCGCATGTTGGCGATCGGGCTCTAAGCGGTGACCGCAATGAACTACGATGGCAAGATCGATTCTGACGACAAGGGTGAAGTGGCTCACTACGATCCTCTTGCTGCAATTGACGAGGATGAACGCCGGTCAGATCGCAGGACCTTGCTTATAGTCGCCATGGTTACAGCCTTGGTGATCGCCATATGGTTTGTGATGAACCTCACCGGCTCGGACAGACTTGCTGAAAAGACCAACCAGGCGCCGGTTGTTACGGTAGTTGTACCCGGGAAGACCAATATTGCTGGCCGCGTCAGTTCCACTGGGACGATTGGAGCGCGCCGCGAGCTGCCGGTCGGCTCGGTTGGCGAGGGCGGACAGGTTAGACGGGTTCTCGTGGAGCCGGGTGACTGGGTCAGGGCCGGCCAGGTCCTTGCCGTGATCGACCGTTCGGTTCAGACCCAGCAGCAGGCGAGTCTTGCCGCGCAGACCCAAGTGTCGGCTGCCGATGCCCGTCTTGCACAGGCAAATCTTGACCGGGCGCTCAAACTTGTCGATCGTGGCTTCATTTCCAAGGCTGATGTTGATCGGCTCACGGCTACGCGCGATGCGGCCGATGCGCGCGTCAAAGTCGCGCGGGCTCAGCTCGGCGAATTGCAGGCTCGCACACGCAGGCTCAGCATCGTTGCGCCGTCGGGTGGGCTGGTGCTCGAACGGAATGTAGAGCCTGGCCAGGTGGTAAATTCCGGCAGCGGCGTGTTGTTCAGCATCGCCAAGGGCGGCGAGATGGAATTGCTGGCTGACCTGAGCGAAGACGACCTTGCAAAAATTGCGTTAGGGCAAAGCGCCAAGGTAACGCCGGTTGGCGCGGACCGCAGCTTTGCCGGTCAGGTCTGGCAGGTGTCGCCGGTGGTCAGCCCGCAGAACCGGCAGGGCACGGTTCGCATTGCGTTGGCCTTTGCTCCGGAATTGCGACCGGGCGGATTTGCCAGCGCCGAAATCACTTCCGGTAGCCTGGTTGCGCCATTGTTGTCGGAATCAGCGATTCTTTCCGACGACAAGGGAAGTTATGTCTATGTCGTGAGCAAGGATAACAAGGCGAAGCGCCGCGCTGTCAAGACAGGGGCGATCACGCCGGACGGGATCGCCATCGTTGAGGGTCTTTCCGGCAGCGAGCAGATTGTCAAACGCGCAGGTGCCTTCCTTTCCGATGGGGAAAGCGTGACACCCAAGCTGGCCAAACCCTGAGCCGGGGCCTCTCATGAACTTCCGCAACATTTCTGCATGGTCGATCCGGAATCCGGTCGTCCCAATCGTCATGTTCGTCGCGTTGATGATCGCTGGCGTAGTCAGCTTCATGCGCATGGACATCCAGCAGATGCCGGATGTCGAATTCCCGATGGTGATCATCAACGTCTCGCAGCCCGGCGCGGCCCCGACCGAGATCGAGACGCAGATCACGCAACGGATCGAGGCGGCAGTTCGCACTATCAGTGGCGTTTCGACCATGTCATCAACGGCTTCGGAAAGCCGCAGCCAGACCTTTGTCGAATTCCAGATCGGCGAGGACATCAACGGGGCCACTAATGAAGTAAAGAACGCGATCGACCAGATCCGCGGTGAATTGCCCGACGGCATCCTCGAGCCTCAGATATTCAAGGCGAATACATCCAACGAACCGATCGCCTATTTCTCGGTGCTCGCAGACGACATGACCATGGAGGAGGTTTCCTGGTTTATCGACGACACTGTCGCCAAGCGGCTGCTTTCGATTGACGGCATGGCGGAGGTGGAACGCTATGGCGGAGTCGACCGCGAAATCCTGGTGACGCTTGACGCGCAACGGATGCAGGCGCTCGGCGTAACCGCCGGGCAGGTCAACTCGGTGCTGCGCCAGCTCAATCTCAATGCGGCGGGCGGCAAGGCAGAAATCGGCGAAACGCGGCAATCGGTCCGGGTGCTGGGCAATGCCGAAAGTGCTTATGAGCTCTCCCAGACAGATATCCCGCTAGGTGCGGGCCGAACCGTCAAACTTGCCGATATCGCTAGAGTTGCCGACGCATTTGGCGAGGTTAGCTCAATTGCCAAGACCGATGGCAGGCCGGTCATCACTTTTTCCATCGCGCGTGCACGCGGTGCATCGGATGTCACAGTCTATGACGAAACGATCGCGTCACTGAAGGAGCTGGAGGGGGAACAACCCGGGGTGTTGTTCGAAGAGAACTTCACCATGGTCGATTATACCAAGGCCCAGTACGAAAGCTCGATGGCCGCGATGGTTGAGGGCGCTATCCTGGCAGTGATCGTCGTGTTCTTCTTCCTGCGTGACTGGCGGGCAACGATCGTGGCCGCCATCGCCATCCCGCTCTCGGCGATCCCGACGTTCTGGTTCATGGATCTGATGAACTTTTCGCTCAATATGCAATCACTGTTGGCGTTGGGGCTGGTCGCCGGCGTGCTGGTCGATGACGCGATTGTCGAGATCGAGAATATCGTCCGTCATATGCGAATGGGCAAATCCGCCTATCAGGCGTCGATCGACGCGGCGGACGAGATCGGCCTTGCGGTTGTCGCCACGACCTTTTCAATCGTTGCCGTGTTCCTGCCGGTTGGCCTGATGCCGGGTATTTCGGGTGAATTGTTCAGGGCATTTGGCCTCACCGTTGTGGTCGCGGTGCTGATG
>JAQWKP010000287.1 GCA_029247785.1 Novosphingobium sp. | reverse complement strand
GAGATGATCTCCACGCGCAGCCTGCCATTGGCGAAGGCGTAGAACATCGCGCAGGCTAGCAGCATCGCACCGATTGCATGGAATGAAGGCGCATCCATAGGCCCTGCTTAGCGGCGCAGTGCCAATGCGGCAATCAAATCAGTACCCTGCTGGCGAGACTTTGTGGCCGCCCCTGCCACTCGGGGCGATAGAAACCGAACTGGCCCTCGCGCGGCGGTGGCACCGTGCCCCGCAAACGGTCAATCCTCAGCTTGTAGAAGCGGCACCCTTTCCATATCACCGAGCAAGGCGGAGACGACTGGGAGAGGAACCTATGGGACTGCTCGAGGCGCATCAGGCGATGAAGGGAAAGCTGGCCGTTGTCATAGGTGGCGCGGCAGGCCATCTCGGGCGCGGCGTCACCCTGGGGCTTGCCCGCGAAGGCGTCCGGATCATCACCTGCGACAATGACCGCGACGGGCTGGAAACAATCATCGGCGAGGTCGAGGCGCTCGGCAGCACGATCACGCCGATCTACGGCGATGTGATGGATGCCGCCTCGCTCGACGCCTTTTACGATGAACTTGAGAAACTCACAGACCATATCGACATTCTGGTCAATGTCCCGGGCGGCGTCGCCCGTTCGATGTTCGAGAACACCTCTCGCGCCTCCCACGCCGAAAACATCCGCTATAACTACGGCTATCATATCGACAGCTGTCAGCGAGCGATCCCTCTGCTACGCAAGAGCGGAAGCGGTGGCTCGATCATCAACTTCACCACCATCGAGGCACATCGCGGCGCAGCCACCTTTGCGGTTTATGCCGGAGCCAAGGCTGCGCTGACCAACTTCAGCAGGGCGCTGGCAGTCGAACTCGGCCAGGATATGATCCGGGTCAACTGCCTCGCCAGCGACACCAGCCCGGCCCGCACCACCAATGCGGCGCTGGCAGATGAAGACTTCGTGCGGCTTGAAGAGGCCGGCCCGGCAGCGATGGCCGAAGCAATGAAGATCTACGTACCCCAGAAGCGCGCGCCGACCGTCGAGGAAGTCGTCGACGGCGTGATCTTCCTCTCCAGTGACTTGTCGCGCACGGTCACCGGCACGACGCTCTTCGTCGATGGCGGCACCCAGGCGGCATTCGGCTTCATCGATTGGCCCGGCGGCGACAGCTTCATGCCCGCACCGCTTGGCGGGACAATGAAAATGCTGATGGGGTGAGAGGCCAACGAATAACTACACGGATTTTTGCGATGATGTGACAATCGCCACATCGCAGATCGAAACGACCCCCTAAAGACATGGTCATCGAGCTAAGGGGGATTGACGATGAGCACGCTGGTTTTTGCATTGGCATTGTTTGGTTGTTCTGACGACGCGACGCTGTGCGAGCGCCTTTCGGACCAGGCGCAAGGCTTCAAGACCAGTGCACAGTGCGAACTGTCAATCGAACAGGCATTCGAAACCGACCTGGTCCAGTATGCCGATTTTCCTACGATTATCGCCCGGTGCATGCCGAAGAGCGAATTGTCGAAGATGGGCGGCAGGCCGCTTGACCTTTCCAGGCCGGTCATCCGCTTCGCAGCCCGGAACTAGGCCCTAGCCCCTGCCCCTGTAGCCTGCGACCCCCTGCTCGGGCACCCAAAGCCCTTCCGGCAAGGCTCCTGACTGCCAGAACACGTCGATCGGAATGCCGCCGCGCGGGTACCAGTAACCGCCGATTCTCAACCACTGGGGCTGCATTTCCTCGTACAAGCGCTGGCCGATCCCGACAGTCACGTCCTCGTGAAAACCTGCATGGTTACGAAATGCGCCAAGAAATAGCTTGAGACTCTTCGATTCGACGATGGTCTCACCGGGCGCGTAGTCGATCACGACATGGGCGAAATCGGGCTGGCCCGTCACTGGACACAGCGAGGTGAATTCGGGCGCAGCAAAGCGCACCAGATAGAGCGCACCGGCACGCGGGTTGGGAACATAGTCGAGCGCCGCCGCTTCGGGCGAGGCGGGCAATGTGCTGTGCTGACCGAGATGGCGCGTTTCAGGTGTCTCACTCATGGCTTCCCCCATGCCAATGCTGGACGGACTGGACAAGCAGCAGTTTTGCGCCAATCTGAGACCATGGCGAGCGAAACGGACAAAAGAATGGGTGCCGGCACCCGGATCGTAGAGGCCGGGCGCCGCAAGGAATGGACCGGTCCGGTGGTCAATCCGCCGGTATGGCGCGCCAGCACGCATCTCTATGAGAACATGGCCGCTCACCGCGAAGGCTCCAGGCACAATGAGGACGGTCGTTTCTTCTACGGACGGCGCGGCGCGCCGACGCAATGGGCCCTGGCCGAGGCGTTGACCGAGCTTGAGCCGGGCGCGGCCGGCACTGTGCTCTACCCTTCCGGCGTTGCCGCGATCGCCAGCACGCTGCTGACGATCCTCAAGCCCGGCGACGTGCTGCTGATGACCGACAATGCCTATGACCCCAGCCGGGTCATGGGCCGCGGACTGTTGAAAGACCTCGGAATTGAAACGCGCTTTTTTGCGCCCGACGACATCGCCGGTTTCGAAAATCTGATCTGCGATCGCACCCGCGCCTTGCTGCTCGAAAGCCCCGGCAGCCTGACCATGGAGATGCAGGACGTACCGGCCCTGGCAGCTATTGCGCATGAGCATGGTATCACCTCGGTGATTGACAACACCTGGGCCAGCCCGCTTGGATTTCCGGCGCTTGAGCGCGGTGTCGATATCTCGGTTATGTCGCTCACCAAGCACATTGGCGGCCATTCCGACTTAATGATGGGCAGTGCCAGCGCGGGTCCTCAGCTCTACGCGAAACTACGCAAGCGGGCCCAGTCACTGGGGCAGGTCGTCTCGCCGGATGATGCTGCGCTCGCCTTGCGCGGCCTCCGCACACTCGAATTGCGGCTGGAACGCGAAACCAAGACAGCGTTGGAAATTGTACAATGGCTGGCTGATCGGACTGAAGTTGCCCGGGTATTATGCCCTATGCTGCCGGGATCGCCCGGTCACGATATCTGGGCCCGCGATTTCACCGGTGGCTGCGGTCTATTTAGCTTCGTCTTTAAGGGCGGTGATGCAGCTCGGCGCGACCGCTTCATCGACGCGCTGGAGTTTTTCGGCATTGGCTACAGCTGGGGTGGGTTTGAAAGCCTTGTGGTGCCCGTTGATCCGGCCGCGATCCGCGCAGTGACAGCCTGGCCGCCCGTGGACATGGACCCATCCGATAGTTACGGCGTACGTCTCTCGATCGGGCTTGAAGACGCGGTCGACCTGATCGCCGATATCGAGCGGGCAATTTCTCAGATGGAGCGAGGATGAGCAGCCGGGGACCTGAAGCTGAAGCCGCAGTCGACGCACCAGCAGATGCTGCTGCTAACGGCACGGAAGCTGTCGCAATCGATCCACTAACAGGGGAGCCTTTGCCGCCCCCTGATCTGCGGGAATCCGTCGAAGCGCCGGTCGAGGTGGCAGAAGGCATCAAGAATGTCGTTGCCTCGGAGAGCCAAACCATCGGCAACTTCATCGAGACCCTCGACAGCTACGCGATCGATATTGGTGATGTGCATATTTCCGTGTGGAGCGCTTTGGTCGTTTTGCTTATCATTGTCGCGATCATCGCCATGGCGAGGCTGTGCAGCAAATTGGCCCACTGGCTTCTCGGCAGGGCGTCCGCACTGGATCCGACGCAGAAACTCCTTACCGAAAAACTTGTTTCGGTCGTGGTCTGGGTCCTGGCCATACTGATCGGTCTTGAGACCCTGGGCATCGACCTGACCGCACTGGCGGTGTTTTCGGGAGCATTCGGCCTAGCCATCGGATTCGGCCTGCAGAAAACCTTCGGCAATTTGATCGCCGGGATCATCCTGCTGATGGATCGTTCTATCAAGCCAGGCGATACGATCGGGGTCAATGACGGGATTTCCAACACCGTCGGCCAGATCCGCAAGATTGGCCTGCGCGCCGTTTCCGTGATCACGCGCGACAAGAAGGAATATTTGATCCCAAACGAGAATCTAATGATCAACCAGGTCGAAAATTGGTCCTACAGCTCTCGCGAAGTCCGGGTTAGAATTCCTGTCGGCGTTGCCTATGGCAGCGACATGGTGCTTGCAGAAAAGCTGATGAGGCAGGCCACCGAAGATACGCCGCGCATACTTCGACACCCCCAAACCACCGTCTTAATGATGGCCTATGGCGACAGTTCGGTCAATTTCGAGATCCGCATCTGGATCACTGATCCCGAGGACGGAATCAGCAATGTCCGATCTGAAGTGCTCAAGAGGCTTTGGGTCCTGTTCAAAGATAACGGCGTAGAAATTCCTTTCCCTCAGCGCGACATCAACCTGCGCGACAACGACGCATTCCGGGACCTGCTGGAAGCAATGCGCGATCGCTTGGAAAACGCAGGCGATGCCCGCGGTGGGACCGGCTAAAGCTCGACTAGGCCGGTGCAAAGGCATTCTGGCTGGAATCTTGCGGCGCAAATTGCCATGTGCGCACCATGCAAGACCCATCTTCTTCTACCGGGCCATCCCCGGGCCGCGTTTATCTCGTCGGTGCGGGCCCTGGCGACCCCGATCTACTGACACTGCGCGCGGCGCGTTTGATCATGGGCGCCTCGCTGATCGTTCATGACGGGCTGGTCGATCCGGCAGTGCTCTCCATGGCGAGCCCGAAGGCGCGGCTAATATCGGTCGCCAAACAACGCTCGCGCCACACCCTGCCGCAGGATGAGATCAACGCCCTGCTGGTGCGCGAAGCACTTGCCGGCAATGACGTGGTTCGTCTCAAGGGCGGCGATCCCTTCGTGTTCGGTCGCGGCGGAGAGGAACTCCATACTTGCCAAGCAGCGGGAATAAAGGTTGAGGTGGTTCCGGGAATCAGCTCGGCATTGGGGGCTGCGGCGTCCGCCGGAATTCCCCTGACCGATCGCCGCGCCGCGTCGATCGTCAGCTTCGTTGCAGGACAATGCAAAGGCCTAACCGAGCAGGACTGGTCCGGACTTGCCGGCAAGGGGCGCACGCTGGTGATATTCATGGGCGTCGCGACCGCACCGGACATCGCCGACAAGCTGATGGCAGACGGCCTAGCGCCCGATGTGCCGGTTGCAGTTATCGAGAATGCGACGCGCGATCATATGCGCGTACTGCGCGGACTGCTCGCTGCCCTGCCCGAACTGGTCATTGCGCAGCAGGTCAAGAGCCCGGCGCTAATAGTCATCGGCGATGTCGCGGCAGAGCCTGAACATGAATTGCGCGCGCTGGCGCTGGAGGTGACACGGTGAAAATCCTGACCGGCAATGATCTGAAGAGCGGCGAGGTTGTCTGGTGGGACGGTGAGACCTGGTCAAAATATGTCAACGCCGCCGCCGATGTCGGTGACAAGGGTGATGCCATCATCGCCCGCGAAGAAGCCGCACGCCGGGTCTTCGCTGCCTATGTCGTTGACGGCGAGAGAACCGCGGATGGCGTTCGCCCCGGCCATATCAAGGAACGTATCCGCGCACTCGGCCCGACCGTGCGCATGGATCTGACATTGAAACCAGGCGATCCCGACGCCGGAAACTGGGTGATCTGATGTATAA
>JAQWKP010000270.1 GCA_029247785.1 Novosphingobium sp. | reverse complement strand
ATCATTTCGGGCTGAAGCACCCATAGGCCGACGCCGTTCTTCGCAGCGCGGCGCGCGGCAGCCGGAACCCCGCCGCCGACCATGATCTGCGAAATGCCCGAAGGCGGCAGGGGGCGCACGAAGATTTCGCGCCCGTTCCACTCAAACCGCTCGCCTGAAAGCGCGCGGACGATAACCTCAAGCCCCTCGTCCATCAGTTGTGCGCGATCAGTCAGCGCCTTTCCGAACATGTCGAATTCGGCCTGGACATAGCCCGCCGCCAAAGTCGTAAACAGCCGCCCGCCGCAGATCATGTCAGCCACACCGATGGTCTCGGCAACCTCGACCGGATCGTGCAGCGGCAAGACGATCGCGCCCAGCACGATGCCCATCTGTTTGGTGCGCGCTGCTACCGCCGTGGCCATCAGCTCGGGCTTGGGATTGTAGCCATCATCCGAGCAATGGTGTTCCGGGAAAATCACCGCGTCGATCCCCGCTTCGTCACCGAACGCGCACATATCGAGCGCGGCATCGTAGAGCTCACCGGGCGGCGCTCCGAATTCAGGCGCGCGCATGTCGAAACTCAGCACGGTGCGGAACATTGCTCTCTCCCGGTCATATTCTCTTTCCCGGCAGGTTGGCCGATTCGCCCTGTCATTGCAAAGCATCTTGCCGCCGGGTCGGCCATATGGGTAGCATGCGGAATATGCGCCAGACGGAGAACAAGGTGATGCCGACACAACTGGCCGAAAAGCAGAATGTCAGCGTTGCGCCGATGGGCGGTGCACTGGGCGCGCGAGTCGATGGGATCGACCTCGCCCAGCCGGTCGATGCGGAGCTGGTGGCCAGCCTGCGCGACGCTTTTCTTGAATATGGCGTGCTGCTGTTCCCGGGCCAAAGCCATATCTCGCCAGAGCAGCAGATCGCCTTCGCCCGGCTATGGGGCGAGATCATCCTGACACCTGCGCCCGATGCCTGCCATCCCGACTATCCCGAGATCCTGGTGCTCGACACTAAGGGTGAGAAACCGGTTACCGACCTGTGGCATTCGGATATCACCATGGAGCCCGTGCCACCGCTGGGCTCTTTCCTGCTGGCGCGCACCGTGCCGGTGGGTGGGGACACGATCTTCGCCAACCAATATCTCGCCTATGATGCATTGTCGGACGGATTGAAGCAGGCGCTGGAAGGCTTACGCGCCTGGCATACCGGTGATGTCTTTGCCAGTCAGGGCGGCTATGATGCCGACGCCCTGCCGCGCAGCCTCCATCCAGTCATCCGCACCCATCCTGAAACCGGGCGCAAGGCGCTGTTCGTCAATACTGTCTACACCACCTGCTTCGAAGGCATGACGAATGAGGAAAGCCGGGGGCTGCTCGAATATCTATGCAACCATGCGGTGCAGCCCAATTTCACATTCCGCCATCAGTGGCGCCCGGGGGACATGCTGATGTGGGACAATCGCTGTCTGCAGCATTTCGGCGTTGCCGATTACGGATCGCAGCCGCGCACCATGCACCGGGTGACGATCAAGGGCGACAAGCCAGTTTAAGAAAGAGAGAATCTGCACGATGAGCACCGAACAGAACAAGCAAACCGCGAAGACATTCCTGAAAGTGATGTCCGCGCATGAGGACATGGCATGGCTTGAAGAGCACATGGACGACGACGCGACATATTGGACCTGCGGCAAGCCGCATCTGTTCGATTATGCCGGCACGCGCGACAAGCGCAGCTTCATCGACTGGGCGCGGCATCCCAGTATCTTCGTCGATGGCGGCTCCAAGGTCAGCTATGGCGAATGCACTGCCGAGGGCGACCATGTGGCGCTGGAATCACAGACGAGCGGCAAGCTGCCGGACGGGCGCATCTACACCAATGAATATCACTATTTGTTCACCTTCCGCGACGGCAAGGTGCTGGGAGTGAAAGAATATATGGACACTCAGGCGGCGGCGGAGTTCTTCGCAAAATAGCGCACTGGTTCAGGTCAACACCGCTTCCCATTCAAGCTGGTTGAAGCCAACCAGTATCCCGCCGGGATGCTCGACCACCGGGCGTTTGATGCAGCTGGGATTGGCTTCCATGATCGTGACAGCCTTGGCCGCATCGATGCCTTCCTTGTCGGAATCCGGGAGCTTGCGAAAGGTGGTCCCGCGCTTGTTGAGCACAACTTCCCAACCCGCCTGGTCAACCCATCGGGCGATCTTGCCGGCGTCTGCGCCCTGTTTCTTATAGTCATGAAAGCCATAGGCGATGTCCCGGGCATCAAGCCATTTGCGCGCCTTCTTGACGGTGTCGCAGTTCGGGATGCCGTAAAGGGTGATGCTCAATCTTCGGTCCTTTCGAAATTGTGGGTGCGCGGGTCGGCGCAAGCGTAAAGCGTGTAGCTCTGGTAATAGGAAGCGCGACCCCTGTCTTGCGTGGTGAGATGTTCTGAATTGCGGCCCCAAGCGTGCGCCGCAGCCTCGTCCGCCCATTCAGATATGGCGACGACTTCGCCGTCCTCGGCTTTATAGGACTTGAACGAAAGATATCCCGGCTGCTGACTGGCGAGCTTTTCCATACGCGCGGCATCTGCATCATAAGCCGCCGCATCGATGCCGGAGCGCTTGCGGTTGCGGAAGATGACGAGAAACATGGGTGGTGCTTGCGCAAACCGCGAAACTTGGTCAATGCCTCCAGCATGAGCGTCAACAGCCTCGGTCGCATCTTGCGCTTCACCACTTGGGGTGAGAGCCACGGACCCGCCCT
>JAQWKP010000243.1 GCA_029247785.1 Novosphingobium sp. | reverse complement strand
CGGCGAAAATCACCGCAGCCTTGTTCTGGGCCCGCCTGTAGGCGATGTCGATGATATTAGCGAGTTCCTTCTTCTTCAGAGTCTTGTTGATCTCTGCGAAAGGCAGCTCCGGCGGGCAGATTTCGTAGAGCAAAACGCGCCCGACCGTGGTCCGATACATCTCGCCGGCAACCCGGCAGTTGATCGCCGCCTGCAGGTCGACTTCACCCTGATCGTAGGCGACACGGACCTGGCCCGGTCCAAAGAAACAATCCTTTTCGGCCTGGCCCTGTTGCTCCTCCAGAGGCAGCTGCGTTCCCTTGGCAAAAGGCCGGCGCCGCGACATCCAGTACAACCCGAGAACCATATCCTGCGACGGCACGATAATCGGCTTGCCATTGGCCGGCGACAGGATGTTGTTGGTCGACATCATCAAACTACGAGCTTCGACCTGCGCCTCGACCGACAGCGGCACATGGACCGCCATCTGGTCGCCATCGAAGTCCGCGTTATACGCCGAACAAACCAACGGGTGGAGCTGGATGGCTTTTCCTTCAATCAAGACCGGCTCAAAGGCCTGAATGCCGAGACGGTGAGACGTCGGTGCTCGGTTGAGCAATACCGGATGCTCGCGGATCACCTCGTCGAGGATATCCCAGACTTCCTTGCGCTCTTTCTCGACCCACTTCTTGGCCTGCTTGAGAGTCATCGACAGACCCTTGGCGTCGAGCCGGGCGTAAATGAACGGCTTGAACAGCTCGAGCGCCATCTTCTTGGGCAGCCCGCACTGGTGCAGCTTGAGTTCCGGACCGGTCACGATGACCGAACGCCCCGAATAATCGACGCGCTTGCCGAGCAGGTTCTGACGGAAACGGCCCTGCTTGCCCTTGAGCATGTCGGACAGCGATTTCAGCGGGCGCTTGTTGGCACCGGTGATGACGCGGCCGCGGCGGCCATTGTCGAACAAGGCGTCGACCGCTTCCTGCAGCATCCGCTTCTCGTTGCGCACGATGATATCGGGCGCGCGCAGCTCGATCAGGCGCTTCAGCCGGTTGTTCCGGTTGATAACGCGGCGATAGAGATCGTTAAGATCTGAGGTGGCGAAACGGCCGCCGTCGAGCGGCACCAGCGGGCGCAGTTCGGGCGGGATCACCGGGACAACCTCAAGGATCATCCATTCCGGGCGGTTGCCTGAATCGATGAAGCTTTCAACCACCTTGAGGCGCTTGATGATCTTTTTGGGCTTGAGCGTCGACTTGGTGGTAGCCAGGTCTTCCAGCAGGTCTTCCCGCTCCTGGACGAGGTCAAGCTCCATCAGCATGTATTTGACCGCTTCGGCGCCGATTCCGGCCGAGAAGCTGTCTTCGCCATATTCGTCCTGGGCGTCGAGCAGCTCGTCCTCGGTCAACAGCTGGAATTTCTCCAGCGGCGTCAGGCCCGGCTCGGTGACGATGTAGCTTTCGAAATAGAGCACGCGCTCAAGCTGCTTGAGTTGTATGTCGAGCAGCAGGCTGATGCGCGAGGGCAGCGACTTGAGGAACCAGATATGCGCGACCGGCGCAGCCAGTTCGATATGGCCCATGCGCTCACGGCGGACCTTGGTGACCGTCACCTCGACGCCGCATTTCTCGCAGACGACGCCCTTGTACTTCATCCGCTTGTACTTGCCGCAAAGGCATTCGTAGTCCTTCACCGGACCGAAGATGCGGGCACAGAACAAGCCATCGCGTTCCGGCTTGAAGGTCCGGTAGTTGATGGTTTCCGGCTTGCGAATTTCGCCGAAGGACCAGCTGCGGATGCGCTCGGGAGACGCCAGACCGATCTGGATCTGGTCGAAAGTCTCGGGCTTGGCCATCTGGTTGGTGAATTTGCTCAGTTCGTTCATTTTTCAATTCCCTTGGCGGGGTGAAATCTCATCGGGCGAAAGCGGAAGGGGGCGGCAACTGGCCGCCCGCCATCCATCATTCCGCTGCGATCTGCATATCGTCGTCGTCCTCGCCCTCTTCGCTGGTCGACAGCGAAGACAGTTCGACATTGAGGCCGAGCGAACGCATTTCCTTGACGAGCACGTTGAAGCTTTCGGGAATGCCGGCCTCGAAAGTATCGTCGCCCTTGACGATCGCTTCGTAGACCTTGGTGCGCCCGACCACGTCATCGGACTTCACCGTCAACATTTCCTGCAAGGTATAGGCTGCGCCATAGGCCTGCAGCGCCCAGACCTCCATTTCACCGAAACGCTGTCCGCCGAACTGCGCCTTGCCGCCCAGCGGTTGCTGGGTAACGAGGCTGTAGGGCCCGATCGAACGTGCGTGGATCTTGTCGTCGACAAGGTGGTGGAGCTTGAGCATGTAGATGATGCCCACCGTCACCTTGCGGTGGAAGGTTTCGCCCGTCCGCCCGTCATAAAGCGTGGATTGGCCCGAATGGTCGAGACCGGCGAGATCCAGCATCGCGGTGATATCGCTCTCATGCGCGCCGTCGAACACCGGGGTGCCCATCGGAATGCCGTTGGAGAGATTTCCGGCCAGTTCCACCAGCGATGCGGTGTCGCGGCCGTCGAGATCCTCGTGATATTGAGGCCCGTAGATCACCTTCAGCCTGTCCCTGACCGCTTCGGGCGGGGGTGCGGCTTCCGGTTCGGGATTGGCCCGGTGCCAGTCAGCCAGCT
>JAQWKP010000039.1 GCA_029247785.1 Novosphingobium sp. | reverse complement strand
CTCGGCCAAGGACCACCTTGCATTCGGTCGCGGCCCACACACCTGCCCCGGTGCTGCGCTGGCCCGGACCGAAACGCGGATCAGTCTGGAGCACATCCTCGCGCGGCTCGATTCAATCGCTCTCGACCCTGAACATCACGGGCCCGAAAGCGACCGACATTTCCGCTATCAACCCACCTACGTATTTCGGGCCCTTGAAAACCTTCATCTGCGCTTCGAATCGCGCAGTTAGTGGTTTTCCACCGACCCGGGAATCGGCAACCGTTCGAAGATCAGAACCACGCCCGCAAGCCAAAGACAAACACGATCCGATCGGGGTCGTCGCCCGAAACCCGCACCCAATCGGCAGTCTTGCCAAGGTCACGTTGCCATTCGACACCGATATAGGGCGCGAATTCACGGGCAATTTCATAACGCAGGCGCAGACCGGCGTTGAGCGACGTAAAGCCTGATCCAAGGCCCAGTTCGGGCACGTCCTGTGCGGAAAGTTCAAGTTCGATGCGTGGCTGTGCGATGAGGCGTTGGGTGATGCGCTGGTCGTATTCCGCCTCGATACGCCCCGTCACATCGCCCTTATGCGAGAGGAAAACCGCCGCATCCACTTCGAACAGGTAAGGCGTGAGACCTTGCACGCCCAGTGCGAGATGGGCCCTTTCCGGCCCATCGCGGATGTCGAAGCGGACACCGGTTTCAAGGTCGAACCAAGGGCTGATGGCATGGCTCCACAGCGCCTGGATCTCGGCCTCTTCAAGCATCCCCGATTGCGCAATCTCGCCTTCGGATTTTATCCCGACCCTGTCGATGTCGTCACCAGTCCAAGCATTGAAGTCCCAGGCCAGGCTGTCCTCCCCATCCCCTGCCTGCCACTCAAGACGATCGACCATGACAATATGGCCGGTCAACTCGCCCTGCGCTGCCTCGCGCGAAGGCTCCATCACATCCGGCCCAAAAATTGTATCCGCAGCGTGAGCAGGTCCAGCCGACGCTTCTGCAGGCCCGACCGCCTGCGCAGTAATGGGGTCTGCGTCCTTGACCGGCATGCGGTGACCGGCGTGGGGATCGGCGGGCACTTGCTGCACTTTGATTGCCGGTGCGTGGGAAGAGGGCTCCTTCGGCGCCACATGGCCATCATGCCCGGCATGCTGCGCTAGAACTGGGGTACTCCAGAGCAGGAGCGTCGCTACCATCGCTGCCACCGGGGCCTTCATGCGTCGCCTCCATCGAGCGGTCGCACGGTGACGATGTTGAACATGCCGGCGTGCATATGCATCAACAGGTGGCAGTGGAACGCCCAGTCGCCCGGCGCATCGGCAGTCAGATCAAAACGAACGAAGCCACCCGGCATCACGTTGACCGTATGCTTGCGCGGTTGGCGGCCTCTATGTCCGTTGACCAATTCGAAGAAATGACCGTGCAAGTGGATCGGATGCATCATCATCGTGTCATTGACGAGCTTGACGCGGACACGTTCATTGCGCGCGAAACGGATGGGTTCGACCTGCTCGGAGAAGCGCTGGCCATCGAATGACCACATGTAGCGTTCCATATTGCCCGTCAGATGAATCTCGATTTCGCGCGATAGCTTGCGGGCGTCGGGATTGGATTCAAGCGATTGCAGATCGGTATAGACGAGCACGCGGTGATCGACATTGTCGAGGCCGAGACCGCGATCGCCCATGCGGTCGACAGGCAATGGCGCGATCATGTCGACACCGGCATTCAGCTTGACGCCCGGCGCGTTGGCACCGTCACGCATCGAGTGCTTCATGGATCCGTGATCCATTCCCGCCATCGCGCCCATGCCCATGTCGCGCATCGTCAGGGTTGGCCGCTCGCGTAGCGGTGGCACGGGCGCAGACATGCCCGGTTTCGGCGACAGCGTGCCGCGCGCAAAGCCCGAGCGATCCATGCTTTCCGCAAAGACCGTATAGGCGCGCGCCTCGGGAGCGACGACCACATCATAGGTCTCGGCGACGCCGATCTGGATTTCATCCGTCTCGACCGGGTGCACATTCTCGCCATCGGCATTGACCACCACCATCGGCAGGCCCGGAATGCGCAGATTGAAGATCGTCATGGCCGAAGCGTTGATGATCCGCAGCCGCACGCGCTCGCCTGGATCGAACAGGCCGGTCCAGTTGGCGTCCGGGCCCTGTCCGTTAATCAGATAGCTATAGGTCGCTCCCGTGACATCGGCGATGTCGGACGGCATCATCCGCATTTTGCCCCATTTCGCACGCTCCGCCGCATTCATTGCGTTGCCCGAGAGCAGTCCGGCGAGCGTCTGCTGCTGATAGTTGAAATAGTCAGGCTGCTGCTTGAGCTTCCGCATGATTGCGTGGGGATGCATGAAGCTCCAGTCCGACAGCACGATCACATGCTCGCGATCGAATTGCACTGGATCATGGTGCGCCGGATCGATCACCATCGGGCCGTAAAGACCCACCGCCTCCTGCAAGCCGGAATGGCTGTGGTACCAATATGTCCCCGCCTGGCGCACCGGAAACTCATAAACATAAGTCTCATGCGGGTGGATGCCGGGAAAGCTTATCCCGGGCACGCCGTCCATCTGAAACGGCAGCAGCAGTCCATGCCAATGGATCGAGCTATCCTCATCAAGGTGGTTGGTTACCGCAATCCGTACGTCCTGGCCTTCACGCAGGCGAATGAGCGGGGCAGGCAATGTGCCGTTGACCGTCACTGCATGTGCGGTGCGACCGCGCAGGGTGAAGGACGTGCGCGCGATGTCGAGCGCGATATCCTCGCCGGAAAGTATGCCGGTCCCGGCTGCCGCACCGTGGTGGCGGTGCGACGGCTGGGAATGCGCCCAACCTGGCAGGAGCAGCGAGCCGGCAACCCCGCCGCCCAGAGCAAGCGCGCCGTCGAGCAGGCTGCGCCTGTTCATCTTGGCATTGGACAAAGCTGTCGTCGCCCCGGTTGGGCGCGGTCCCGCCACGATTAGCGACTCACTTTCCCGAACAGGTCGATAAGCTCGGTAAACTTCTCGCGCTGCTCGGCAGTATCACCTCCCTGCAATGCCTCCTCGATGCAGTGGCCGGAATGAATCGACAGAACCTTGGACTTGGCTGCCCGGATCGCCGCTTCCAGCGCAGACATCTGCTGGAGGATGTCGATACAGTAGCGCCCGTCCACCATCATCTTGGTGATGCCTCGCGCCTGCCCCTCGACGCGCTTCATCCGCGCGATTTCCTTGTCGAATTTACTGCTCATCCAACGAATCTTTCAAAATTTACCTTGCAGCTTTATATACCCATCCCCAGTATAGTATCAAGAGCCAGGAGTCGGAGGTTCGAAAGATGAGTCACGACCAACGCCAACACGACCACGGAGCGCCGCACAGCTGCGGGTCTGAGCCTGTCCGGGATCCGGTTTGTGGCATGACGGTCGATCCGACCAACTCACAGCGCCATGCCGAGCATCGAGGCGGGACCTATCGCTTCTGTTCGGCGCATTGCCGCGAAAAGTTCGTTACCGATCCCGAATTCTATACCGGCGGGGCGAAATCCGAAGAGCCGGTATCGGGAGGCACGATCTACACCTGCCCGATGCATCCGGAGATCAGGCAGACTGGTCCCGGCAACTGCCCGATCTGCGGCATGACGCTGGAAGCGGAGCAGGTCTCGCTGGACGACGGGGCGGACCCCGAATATCTCGACATGCGCCGCCGCTTCTGGATCAGCGCCGCCTTTACTCTGCCGCTGTTCCTCCATGCCATGGGAGAGATGCTGCCCGATGCACCGCTGGCGGGGATTGTGCCTCAGGGCCTAGGGCAATGGCTGCAATTGGCGCTGGCGACGCCAGTCGTGATCTGGGGAGCACACCCCTTCTTCCGCCACGCCATTGCCTCGCTCAAGGGCTGGAACCCCAACATGTTCACGCTGGTCGGCCTGGGCGTAGCGATGGCATATGGCTTCAGTCTAGTTGCGGCCATCGCGCCGGGAGTCTTTCCGGACGCATTCCGGGGTCACAATGGGCGGGTCGGCGTCTATTTCGAAGCCGCCGCGGTCATCACCACGCTGGTCCTGCTCGGCCAGGTGCTGGAACTCAAGGCGCGCGGCCAGACATCGAGCGCCCTTCGCGCGCTGCTCGAACTGGCTCCACCGGTCGCCTTGCGCATTGGCGAGAGTGGCGAACACGAAGTGCCGCTCGACAAGGTCCGCGAGGGCGATCGCCTGCGCATCCGGCCCGGTGCGAAATTGCCTGTCGATGGCACGGTCGAAAGCGGGTCGAGCAATGTCGACGAGGCGATGGTTACAGGGGAGCCCCTCCCCGTCCCCAAGCAGGCGGGCGACAGGGTAACCGGCGGCACGGTCAACCGGACGGGCAGCTTCGTTATGGTGGCCGAGCGGGTCGGCAAGGACACTTTGCTGGCCAAGATCGTGCAGATGGTTGCCGCTGCCCAGCGCAGCCGTGCACCGATCCAGCGTCTCGCTGATCTTGTCGCGAGCTGGTTCGTGCCGGCAGTCATCGCGACCTCGGCCATAACATTTGTCGTCTGGGCGATCTGGGGGCCGCAGCCCGCGCTCGCCTGTGCGCTGGTCAACGCGATCGCTGTCCTCATTATCGCCTGCCCCTGCGCGCTTGGACTGGCAACACCAATGTCGATCATGGTCGGAACCGGCAAGGGCGCGCAGAATGGCATCCTCGTCAGGAATGCCGAGGCGCTGGAGATGTTCGAGAAAGTCGACACGGTAGTCGTCGACAAAACCGGCACGTTAACCGAGGGCAAGCCTCAACTGGTTTGGGTCGATGCCGATGATGGCATCGCGGAGCACGAGTTGATTGAACTCGCCGCAGCCGTCGAACAATCCAGCGAACACCCGCTGGCCGCCGCAATCGTGACGGGAGCGCGGGACCGGGGGCTCTCGCCCGGCGAGGCGCGGGATTTCATGTCCACAACGGGCGAAGGCGCTGAAGCCACCGTCGCCGGTCATGCCGTCGCCATCGGTAATGACAAGCTGATGGAACGTATCGGCGCCTCGGACAAATACTGGCAGGACAAAGCCAATCAGGGTCGGGAAGAAGGCAATACGGTGATGTTTGCGGCGATTGATGGCAAGCCCGCCGGCCTCCTGGCCGTCGCAGACCCGATCAAGCCGACAAGCGCCGGTGCGGTTGCCCGGTTGCATCGGGCAGGAATTGCGATCGTGATGCTGACGGGCGATGCCGAAGCAACAGCCAGGGCCGTCGCCCACAAGCTAAATATCGAAGATGTCCGGGCAAATGTGTCGCCACAGGACAAGCACCGCATAGTCGAGGAGCTCAGATCACAGGATCTGGTAGTTGCGATGGCTGGCGACGGCATCAATGACGCGCCGGCGCTGGCGGCTGCCGATATCGGCATAGCTATGGGCACTGGCACCGATGTCGCGATGGAGAGCGCGTCTATCACCCTTGTCAGCGGCGATCTTTCTGGCCTCTCCAAGGCACGCAGGCTTTCACAATTGACGATGCGCAATATCCGCCAGAACCTGTTTTTCGCCTTTGCCTACAACGCCCTCGGCGTGCCGGTTGCCGCGGGATTGCTCTACCCATTCTTCGGGTTGCTGCTCAGCCCAATGATCGCCGCTGCGGCGATGAGCCTTTCGTCCGTTTCAGTTATCGGCAATGCCCTGCGGCTCAACAACATGAGATTGTAGGCAGAGATGGATCGAACTGCAGCCGGTTTGGTGGACAGGGCTGGATTCGAACCAGCGTACGCTTGCGCGGGCAGATTTACAGTCTGCTGCCTTTAACCACTCGGCCACCTGTCCACACCGGTTTGCCGGAAACGGGGTGAACCCGCATTGTGTGGTTCCGCTAAGCGAACCATCCAGCCGAGAGGGCGGGCTAATGGCGAAGCAAGCCTTGCGTGTCAATGGGGTGGCTGGCAGGGCGCAGGGGTATAAGCACATAATTCCTTCGGCTGGAAAGGACAGACAATGAGCAAAGGCGGCAAGGCCCGACAGGGACGCGCCCTGCGAGGACGGGCTGGCCGGATGCAGAACGGTCGTGGCAGCGGCCGCGCTGGAAAGGGAGCCGTGCGCTTGTGGGGGCGCCATGCCGTCGAGGCGGCGCTGAACAACCCGGAGCGCCAGCATCACAAGCTATGGGCCAGCCGCGAAGGTGTTGCCTCGCTCGATGGTGAACTGCCAGCTGATTTCCCGCTCGAATGGGCGGGCGTCGCCGATCTAGCCCGCCATGTTGCCCATGACGCTCCGCACCAGGGCCTGGTGCTGGAATGCGCGCCCTTGCCCGATGTCTATCTCAATGATGTTCTTGATGGCGACCCGGCGCGCCCGCTGGTTGTGCTCGATCAGGTGACCGACCCGCATAATGTCGGCGCGATCCTGCGTTCGGCAGCAGCCTTCAATGCCTGTGCGATTGTCACCCAGGATCGCCACGCCCCGCCCGAATCGGGGACACTTGCAAAATCCGCTTCCGGCGCATTAGAAATCGTCCCGTGGGTGCGGGTGGTCAACCTCGCACGTGCGCTCGAGGAAATGGCCGAGGCCGGTTACTGGCGGCTTGGCCTCGACGGCGGTGCAGATTCTACCCTGGCCGAGGCGCTGCCGGCCACCCCCGTCGCCCTGGTGCTGGGCGCCGAGGGCGAAGGCATGCGCCACAATATCGTCCAGCATTGCGATGCAACCGCCAGGCTTCCGATCAGCGAAGCGATGGAAAGCTTGAATGTCAGCAACGCAGCTGCGATTGCTCTTTATGCGGCAGCATCTCGCAAGCTCAGTCTCGACTAAGGGGTCTTCCTATGAACATGGCTTCGTTCAATCGGAGAGTCGGCATCGTCATTGCCGCCGGTCTCGTGCTTTTCCTTTCAGCCTGCCTGTTGTCTCCGGGCAAATTCATCTCAGCGCTCGATATTCGCAAGGACGGAAGTTTTTCGTTTAGCTACAATGGAGAGTTGGTCTTCGAGCCGCTTACAAAGAAGCCCAATTCCGGTGCCGGTCAGGAAGACGAATATCAACCCATGACCCCGGAATGCTATGATGACCAGGATGGCGAGGAAGTCCCCTGCAGCGCTGAATTCCTGGCCAAGACCGCCGTCCAAGAGGAGAAGCGCAAGGCAGAGTGGGAGGAAATGCAGAAAGAACAGAAGGAAGCCAAAGCAGAACGGGAGAAACAGCAGGCAGCGTCGGCCAAATCCTTTTTCGGTGGCATCGACGCCTCTGATCCCAAAGCTGGCGAGGCATTGGCCGAAAAGCTCAGGCGTCAGGCCGGCTGGAGCAAGGTTGAGTATCAAGGCAACGGCGTGTTCCATGTGGAATTTGCCGCTACCGGATCGCTTGGCCACGATTTCACTTTCCCGACGATCGAGGGTTTTGCCATGGCCAACGCCTTCGTCCAGGTCGGCAGGCGCAACGACGGCACGGTCCGCATCAACGCGCCCGGCTTCAGCCCGCCCGCCAGTCCAATGGGCATGGGCGGAATGATGCCAATGTCAGGCGGTGGCGGCTCACCGAAAAGCGAAGCACCGAAGCCTGAAGGCCAGTTCACCATCCGTACCGACGCGGCGATCCTGGCAAACAACACCGACGAAGGTCCGAAGGCCGATCAGGCCGGTCGCCAGCGACTGGACTGGGATGTCTCGACAACGACGCCTTCAGCGCCGACCGCTTTGCTGCGGCTGTCCAACTAGCAAGCAATTACGGTCTCACAATACGCAGGCCCTCCTCCCTTGAGGGCAAAAGAGGCGCAAGACATAAAAAGGCCGTGCTTGTCGATGACAAGCACGGCCCTTTTATGTCTTGCGCCATGTCCGGGCGAAATTACCCCGGACGCTATAGCTAGTTGACCGCGTCCTTCAGGCCCTTACCGGCCTTGAACTTGGGCTGGTTCGACGCCTTGATCTGCATCGGCTCGCCGGTGCGCGAGTTACGGCCCGTCGAGGCCTTGCGCCTTGCTACCGAAAACGTTCCGAACCCAACCATGCGAACTTCATCACCCTTCTGCAGGGCACCAGTGACGGCTTCAAAAACACCTTCGACCGCCTTGGTAGCATCGCTCCGCGTCAGACCGCTGGAATCGGCTACTGCGCTGATGAGATCATTCTTATTCATTCGGGGACCCCCCTAAAATTGTTGTGGAACCTGTTGACCGGACTCGCCAATTTGGCGGGACTAGACTTGAGCGATTTTTCTCCACGCTGTCAAAGCCAAATGCCGCGTAAGACGCCAATTTACCCCAAATTTCCGCCATTTTGGGAAGAAACGACGATGGTGCAATGCAGCATTGCCGTAATACGCCCTGGTCAGGCTCAATAACCACCCCGAATCGCTTGAGCCTGGTTTTCGCTAATGCGCCGTAGTCGAAGGTGAGGCATTGCCGAGTGCCGGGGCTGCTGCATAGCTCGCCTGTTCATCCGCCTCGGTCCATTCAATCGGCTCAAGCGGCTCTGTCAGTGCCCGGGATAGCACTTCGTCGACATGCCCGACCGCGACGATCTCGAGTCCCTGTTTCACATTGTCGGGAATCTCGGCGAGGTCCTTCTGGTTCTCCTCGGGGATTAGAACGGTCTTGATGCCGCCCCGTAGTGCCGCCAGCAGCTTCTCCTTGAGCCCTCCGATCGGAAAGACCCGGCCACGCAGTGTAACCTCGCCGGTCATAGCGACGTCCTTGCGCACGGGAATCGCAGTCAGCGTCGAGACGATCGAGGTGACCATGCCGACACCGGCGCTCGGACCATCCTTGGGAACCGCGCCTTCGGGCAAGTGGATATGGATGTCCTTGCGCTGGAACAACGAGGGCTTGATCCCATAGATGGGGCTACGCGCCTTGACGAAACTAAATGCCGCCTGGATGCTTTCGCTCATCACTTCGCCGAGCTTGCCGGTCGATTTGATCGCGCCCTTGCCGGGCACGGTAACGCTTTCGATCGTGAGCAACTCGCCGCCAACTTCTGTCCACGCCAGCCCGGTAACGGCCCCAACCTGGTGCTCGTCCTCGGTCATGCCATGGCGGAATTTGCGCACCCCCGCGAAATCGCCAAGGTTGTCAGGTGTGATCGTGACTTTCTTGGCATCGCCTTCAAGGATCTTGCGCAAAGACTTGCGCGCCAGACGCGCAATCTCGCGCTCAAGCGTGCGCACGCCGGCCTCACGCGTGTAATAGCGGACCAGGTCGCGCAGGGCTTCGGTCTTCAGGGTGAATTCGCCCTTCTTGAGGCCATGCGCCTCGACCTGCTTGGGTAGCAGGTGTCGCTCGGCGATCTCGACCTTTTCATCCTCGGTATAGCCTTCGAGGCGGATAATCTCCATGCGATCAAGCAGCGCCTGGGGCAGGTTGAGACTGTTCGCGGTGCAAACGAACATCACGTCTGAGAGGTCGTAATCGAGCTCAAGATAATGGTCCTGGAATCGAAAGTTCTGTTCCGGGTCCAGCACTTCGAGCAGTGCCGAGGCGGGATCGCCGCGGAAATCCTGGCCGAGTTTATCAATTTCGTCCAACAGGAACAGAGGGTTGGACTTACCTGCCTTCTTGAGATTGGTAACGATCTTGCCGGGGAGCGATCCGATATAGGTGCGCCGATGGCCGCGAATCTCGGCCTCGTCGCGCACGCCGCCCAGCGACTGGCGCACGAAAGCGCGGCCAGTGGCGCGGGCAATCGACTTGCCAAGCGAGGTCTTGCCCACGCCGGGAGGGCCGACGAGACACAGGATCGGGCCTTTCAGCTTGTTGGTGCGCGCCTGGACCGCAAGATATTCGATGATCCGGTCCTTGACCTTCTCCAAGGCGTAATGATCGTCATCAAGGATCGTCTGCGCCTGCTTGATGTCCCTCTTGAGCTTGCTCTTCTTGCCCCACGGCAGACCAAGCAGCACATCGAGATAATTGCGGATGACGGTCGCTTCCGCGCTCATCGGCTGCATGCTCTTGAGCTTCTTGAGCTCAGCCTTGCCCTTCGCGCGGGCTTCCTTGGATAGCTTGAGCTTTTCGATCTTTTCCTGGAGCTCGGCGAGTTCGTTAGCTTCTTCGCCTTCGCCGCCCAGCTCGTTCTGGATCGCCTTCATCTGCTCATTGAGATAATATTCGCGCTGGGTCTTTTCCATCTGCCGCTTCACGCGACCACGGATCTTGCGCTCGACCTGGAGGACGCCAAGTTCACCTTCCATGAAGCTGTAGACCATTTCCAATCGCTTCATTGGATCGGCCTCAGTGAGCACCGCCTGCTTGTCCGCAACTTTCGCGCCCAGTTGCGCGGCAACCGTGTCGGCAAGTTTGGCAGCATCTTCGATATCGCCGAGCTGATCGCCTGCATCCTGCGACAGCTTCTTGTTGAGCTTGGCATATTCGTTGAACTGCTCAACCACCGTACGCATCATCGCCGAGACTTCAGTTCCCGACGCGCCCACCGGTTCGATCGATTCGACACGGGCCAGCAGCAGCTCGTCCTCACCGGTGCCTTCAGGGCTAAGATCGAGAAGCTGCGCGCGGTCCTGACCTTCGACCAGCACGCGAACTGTACCGTCAGGAAGCTTGAGGAGCTGCAACACGCTGGCAATAACGCCGGTCTCATAGAGATCGTCGCGGTCCGGATCGTCGCAGCCGGGATCGAGCTGGGCGAGCAGGAAGATGTCCTTCTCGCCGGCCATGGCCGCTTCCAACGCGGCGACGGATTTTTCGCGCCCAACGAACAGCGGTACAACCATGCCGGGAAACACGACAATATCGCGAAGCGGAAGCAGAGGTAGCGAAGTCACATTCATATCAAATTCCTGGGCCTTGGAGGCGGTTTTACACTGCCTCGTGGCTAACTCGAACCGCGATATGGGGTGGCGTTGCGGTCGGTGCAATGGCGCTGGGCCGCAGCCTTGTGGAGAAGGACGCAGGCGAACCATCGGTCAATAGTATCGATTTTCAGCGCCAATCGGAGAAATTCACCTCATTGAGCGCTTCTCTGAACTCAGGATGGCGCCAATCCAGATATTTGAGCGACTTATCGAAATCCTTGCGCAAATACGACTTCAGAGGTTCCCTCGCGAGGTGGGAGTCCTGTCCGAAAAGCCTTACAAGTAGCGCTGTTGCTGTGACTAGCGCGCCTTCGGACAGATAACCGGACATGCTGGACCGCCATCCATGGCTCCCTGCATCTTGAAATTGTTCGAAACTCCTCGCGGAATTGGCGAGAAATGTCCCGAATCCAAGATATGCAGCAGCGCAGTCAGTAGCATGCTCGTGCAAATCGTGGCCTCCCGGAGGATCGCCCAGTGACCAGATCAAGAGGTGAGCGAGTTCATGCGCGAAAGTGGCTGCGAGGTCATCTGGTCGTCGCAGCAAGGCAGGATCGTAGCGAATGACCGGCATATTTCCTTCGATCGAAAAGGTGCCTTGGGCGCTACTGCCCGAGAATTCCCCATAAGGCACCAGCCCTTCTGAAGATCGGGTCGCTTCGCCCTGCTCCAGAGTGCATTCCCAGCCGTCCATTCCGGCAAGCGAGCGAATCGCATCGAATAGCTCGGTTGCATTCGATGCTTCGGAAATGGAAGGCGTGTCCGACCGAACGAGAACGGGCGAAAATCCGCCCGATGCCTCCAGATTGCCTAGTTCGGAGTGCAGCCAGGCAAAGCAGGCTACAAGCCAGTCGAATTCATCGATATTGACTGGCGGCTTTGGACTGAAAAGACCCAATTGGTTCGCCTCCGCAAGCCATCGCCCGGGCGGCGAATTAGTCCATGCCCGGCAGCTTGAAACCTGCCGGCAAGCCCATGCCCTGCTGCATCTTTGCCATTTCCGCGCCGGCAAGCTCGTCGGCTTTGGCGCGAGCGTCATTATAGGCAGCAGCTACAAGATCTTCGAGAATCGGCTTTTCTGACGGCACCATCAGGCTGTCGTCGATGGCGACGCCGATCACCCGGCCTTTGGCGGAACAGCGAACCTTGACCAGCCCGCCGCCCGAGACGCCTTCGACTTCCAGCGAATCAAGCTTTTCCTGGGTTTCGCCCATCTGCTTCTGGATGGTCTCGGCCGCTTCCTGGGCTGCCTTGATCATCTCTTCCATCGACTTCATTGCGTGTTGCTCCAATTGCGGCCGCCCCCACTAGCGGCGGCGCGGTTGTCTTCCTTGATGAGTTCGGCATCGGGAAAGGCGGCAAGTGTCGCCTCTACCAATGGCGTCTTGCGAGTCGCTGCCTCATCGGCGCGTACCAGCGCTTCCTCTCGCTCGACCAGCGTTGGCCTGGCCTCGCCCTCAGTCAGCTCCACATTCCAGCGTTCATCGGTCAGCGTGAGCAGCGCCGCGCGCAGTTCCGGTGCAAGGTCTTCCTTGAATCCGGGAGGCTGGGCGTAACGCAGCACACCGGGCGAAAGCTCTATCACGCGCACCTGCAATTTCATCTTGTTGGCAAGCATATGCT
This sequence comes from Novosphingobium sp., assembly GCA_029247785.1. GTDB lineage: Bacteria > Pseudomonadota > Alphaproteobacteria > Sphingomonadales > Sphingomonadaceae > Novosphingobium. Next base: position 43 of record JAQWKP010000039.1, on the reverse strand, counting down.
CGCCATGGCGTTCCATTTGCTCGACCAGCGCTTCCCAATCGAG
>JAQWKP010000210.1 GCA_029247785.1 Novosphingobium sp. | reverse complement strand
CCCTGCACGATCTGGCGTGGGCGGCGGTACAGCTCGGCCCGCGCCTTCCTTGAGCCGGCGCGGAAGCGGCCAAATCTGCATGTCGTGACTGAAACCGAAGTGCTGGGGCTGGAATTCGAAGGAAACCGGGCCACCGGCGTTCGCCTGCAGGACAAAGCCGGCGTCCGCAGCGTTTCGACCCGCCGCGAGGTTATCCTGAGCGCTGGCGGAATCCATTCGCCGAAGCTGCTACAACTCGCCGGCATCGGACCTGCCGAGCTGCTCAAGGCGCAAGGCATAGAGGTCCGAGTCGATGCGCCCGAGGTTGGCCGCAATTTGCAGGATCACCGCACCATCAAAACCGTCAACCGGCTCAAGCGCGGTGGCCGCAACTCACAATTGCGCGGTCCTGGCCTGGTCCTCTCAGCCCTGAAATATGCGCTGGCCGGTCGCGGCGCGCTGTCCACGCCAATCTGGGAAGTCGGCGGCGTGGTCAAGACGCTGCCAGACCTTGCCGAGCCGGACTGCCAGATCGGCGCGACGCTGTTCACCTATGACGAGACGGGCATCTGCAAGGAGCCGGGAATCGAACTCTACGGCTATGTCCTGCGTCCGCAAAGCCGCGGCACCATCCGCATTGCCTCGGCCGATCCGGCAATACCGCCCGAGATCAGCGCAAACTTCCTTTCCGTGGAAGCCGACCGTGTACACACTGCCTCGCTGTTCCGGCATTTGCGCAAGATTGCCGCGCAGCCGGCGCTTTCCTCCTGGGTCGGTGCGGAAACCCTGCCCGGCCCCGCCGCCCTCAGCGACGAGGACCTCGTCGAAGCGAGCTTCACGCAAGGGGCCTGTGCGATGCATGTCTCTGGCACGTGCCGAATGGGTTCTGACGACGCAGCGGTGCTCGATCCCGATCTCAAGGTGCGCGGTGTCAGCGGGTTGAGAGTGGTCGACACCTCGATCATGCCTGCACTGGTATCAGGCAATACCAACGGGCCGGCCATGGCGCTCGCCTGGCACGCAGCGGAGCGCATCCTCGCCCGAAATTGAGAGCTGGCAAGCGTCGCCAATACAACTTGCGCAGCCTGCGACCCACTGCCAATGCGAAGTTCAGGGTGCCGGTGCCGAGTGATTGGGGCCGAATGATTGGGGCCGAATAAAGGGAAACGCGATGTACGATGATTTCGAGACGCTGAAAGTCACCCAGGATGGCAAGATCCTGACGATCAGCTTCAACCGGCCCGAGGTCAACAATGCGACCAACCCGCAGATGCACCAGGAGCTGGAGCGCATCTTCCCGCTGATTGGTACGGACCCCGAAGTCCATGTCGTGATCCTCACTGGCGAGGGCAAATGCTTCTCGGCCGGCGGCGACATCAACTCGCTCAAGGCCTCGCTCGACAACCAGACCCGCTGGATCGAAAGCATGGAGGAAGCGCGGCGGATCCTATTTGCCATGCTCGACGTCGACAGACCGGTGATCGCCAAGCTCAACGGTCACGCCGTCGGCCTTGGCGCGACGCTCGCCTTGTGCTGTGACATCGTCATTGCCAAGGACACCGCCAAGATCGCAGATCCGCATGTCGGCGTCGGGCTTGTTGCGGGCGATGGTGGATCGGTGCTGTGGCCGGCGCTGGTCGGCCATGCCAAGGCCAAGCGCTACCTGCTGACCGGCGATGCGATCAGCGGCGAGGAAGCGGAACGAATCGGCCTCATCAGCGAATGCGCCGCTGCCGAAGAGCTGGACGAAAAGGTGCAGGCGCTCGCCCAGCGCCTCGCCGATGGCGCGGCCATGGCGATCCGGCTGACCAAAAAGGCGATCAACATGGATTTGCGCCAACGCATGGATGCGATGATCGAGGCCCATCTCGGCTTCGAGACCTGGTCGCATCTGTCAAACGACCACCGCGAGGCTCTCGAAGCTTTCCTCGAAAAACGCCCACCCAATTTCACCGGGACCTAAGGGTCAGGCTTCCAGCCTTCATCGAGCAGCCGGATCGCGGAAATCACCGCCACCGGCTGGTCAAGAATGACGTGATGGCCCGCATTCGGGATCGCCATCACCGGCGTACCAGCCGGGAAATTGGCACGAATGCCGGGGAGCATCCCGTCCCTGGCGATGTAGGATTCCTCGCCATGGATATAGGCCATGGGGCATGCCATGTTCGCCACCAGTTCAGTCATGCTGTAGTCCGCGAAGGCCGGAAACAGGTTGGGATCGGTGGCCCAGCTCCAGCCTTCGTCTCCATCGTCGCCCGTCATCTGGCGCACCGCAAATTGCGTGACCTCAGCGAGCAAGCGCGGGGTTCGGCAGGGCTGGTCCGGCATCAACCTGAACCGCGCGATCAGTTTCTCCCGGTCCGCAGAGATGCGTGGCTGCACGCGTTCTTCCGACCCCGTCATATGCGCCAGCGAATCATTGGCCCGCGAATCGACCAGCAGCAGCGCGCGCCAACGCTCGGGAGACCGGGCAGCCGAGACAATCGCCGGAAAGCCGCCGAAGGAATGGGCGACAAGTAGGGGCGCAACCGGGCCCTCGTCTAGCCTGGCAGCCTTGGCCGCCTCATCCAGTTCGGCGGCAAACAGATCGAGATCATAGCTCTCACGCCAGTCCGACTGGCCCATACCCGAAAAGGACAAGGCCGCGACCCGGTAGCCCTTTGACAATGCCCCGGCGATAGCGCGCCACCAATCGGCATTGGCAGCGAAACCATGCGCAAACAGGATTCCCGGCGCGCCGCACTCGCCCCAGCTCAGCAGTTCCACCCTTGCGCCCGCCACTTCGAACCAGCTGCGTTCAACCGGCATGGCAAGCACAGTCTCAAGCCAATCGCCATTCTCTTCAGCAGGCGCCGGCATCTCCGCTCTCTTCGAAATCGTGCTCATGAATTTGGATCACCCCGCATCGCATCCAGTCGGAATCATATAATCGGCCTATTGGAACCTGAACAAAGTCCCTAGAGAAAACGCATGCGCCTGCTCGAAACGCCTGATGACACTGACTTTCGCCATTCAGCGAGGGAATGGCTCGATGCCAATGTTCCGCGCGAAAAGCGTCCGCATGATGGCTGGGAGCAGCGCGAATTCGATCTCACCTGGCAGAAGCGCCAGTACGAAGCGGGCTGGGCCGGGATATCATGGCCGACAGAATATGACGGCAAGGGCCTGCCGCTGGTGCGTCAGGCGATCTGGCACGAGGAATATGCCCGCGCCGGCGCGCCGCAGATTGGCGCGATGTTCATCGGCCTCAGCCATGCCGGCCCGACTCTGATCGTCAAAGGCAGCGAAGAGCACAAGCAGCGCTATCTGCCAGCCATCCTCAAGGGTGAAGAAGTCTGGTGCCAGGGTTTTTCGGAACCGGGAGCAGGATCGGACCTCGCCTCGCTGACGACGTCTGGCCGGATCGAGGATGATCATCTCGTCGTCAATGGCTCCAAGATCTGGACGACCTACGGCCCGGTCGCCGACTTGCAGGAATTGCTGATCCGCACCAGCAGCGAAAAGCCGCGCCACAAGGGCCTGTCCTGGGTGATCTGCGACTTGCGCTCTGAGGGAGTTTCGATCCGCCCGATCAAGGCAATGTCGGGCTACACCCATTTCTGCCAGATTCATTATGACGATGTCCGCATTCCGATCGAAAACGTCGTAGGCGATATCGACGGCGGCTGGAGCGTGGCCATGGCAACGCTCGGCTTCGAACGCGGCACCGGCACGATTGGACACCAGATGGAGCTGTCGCGGTGGATGGACCAGCTGGTCAGGATGGCCCGCGAACTGCCCGGCCCCTGCGGCGAGGAACGGGCGATCGATAATGGTGAGGTCGCCGGCCAGCTGGCTCGCCTGAAAGCAGACGTCGCCGCGCTGCAGGCGATGACCTCAATGGCGATTGCGCGCAACATGCGCCAGGAAGTGCCGGGCGCGGAAGGCAATCTTGTCGCTTTGCAATTCGGCGAGCTGGTGCGGCGGGTCCACGGGTTCGCCTTCGAGCTGGCGGGTAACGAGGCGTTTGAACGTGACGGACCCTGGGGCGACTGGCCCTATGAATATCTCGATGGCTTCAAGTGGGGGATTGGCGGCGGAACGCTGGAAATCCGGCGCAACACGATCGGCGAGCGCCTGCTGGGTCTGCCCAAGGGGAGGAGCTGAGGCATGATCCTCGACCTGATGTTGAGCGATGAGCAAGAGCTCGTCCAGGACAGCACCGGCGGTTTCCTCGCGGATCGTTTGCCGCTTGAGAGGCTGCGCGAAGAAGCGAACTGGCAGGCGGACGCAGAGATTCTTGTGTGGGACGAGCTGACAGAGCTGGGCCTGTTCGGCCTTGGTGTTGAGGAAAGCCGGGGCGGCATCGGCATGAGCCTGGCCGAGGAGGTGATCGTTGCCCAGGCGCTGGGCGAACAGCTGGTCTCACCGCTCGTGTTGGCAACGATGGTGGCAGCGCATCTCGGAGATGCCGGCGAATATGCCGCAGGTCGGCGCGCGAGTTTTGCCACTCCGGTGCGGCGGGGCAAATATGGCGAACGGATCGAGGTGCACTTGCTCGACAGCAAGGCGAGCGAAGACATCGTGCTGCTGCTGCCCGATCGCGCCATGCTGTTCGATCGCTCCGCACTCGCTGATCTAACGCCGGTAGCCACGATGGACGAAACTGTTGGCTTTGAGCGGGCCACGCTTGATCACGCGGCCGCGCGCCTTTCGGTGGAGGGGTCCAGACTGTTCGAACAAGCCGAACTGTTGATCTCGTCCTGCCTCGCTGGAATCGCCCAGCAAGCCTGCAACATGGCGGTCGCCTATGCCGGGATGCGCGAACAATTCGGTCAGCCGATCGGCGCGTTCCAGGCAGTCAAGCACAGCTGCGCCGAAATGGCGCGCCGTGCCGAAGCCGCATTGTGCCAGACCCGGCTGGCGACGGCGCAGAGCCTTGCCGACACGCCAGATTCCTCGGCGATTGCCTGCGCCCGGCTGTTGGCTGGCGATGGTGCGATTGAAAACGCCAAGGCCAATATCCAGGTCCATGGCGGCATGGGATTTACCTTTGAGGCCAATGCTCACCTGTTGCTCAAGCGCGCTCATTTGCTGGTTTCGCTCAATGGCAATCGCGCGCAATTGCTGCAGCGGATCATTGGCGAGGAAGAGTAAGCACCAGCTTCAGCGGAGTGATCCAGACAATTCGGCAAAGCGCTCGACCTGCCGCGCTGCGCCGCCGTGGCGCTGGGCAAAGGCAAGCGCGCGCTTGTAGAAATGGCCCACGGGATATTCGTCGGTCATGCCGATCCCACCGTGCAACTGAATCGCATTGCCGCACACAAACAGCGCTGCTTCAGCAACATGCGCTTTGACCGCAGCGGCCATGGCGGCCCGTTCTGATAGCTCTCCGCCAGCCAGCGCCGCGAGGCCTCGCAGCACGATCGAGCGTGCCTGCTCGGATTCGATGAACATGTCGGCAATGCGGTGGCGCAGCGCCTGGAAGTCGCCGATTGCCTGGCCATATTGCTTGCGGGTGAGGATATAGTCGCGCGTCAATTCCTGTGCATGATCCATCGCGCCGATCATTTCAGCGGATTCCAGCACCAGAGCGTGATCGAGCGCGGCGAACAGCGCGAGTTCAGCAATGGCCGGTCGGGCGAGCAGCGTGGCAGGGGTGTCGTCCAGCGCCAGTTCGCCCCCAGAGCGACTGTCAAAAGTGGTGAAACATTTCAGCGGTGCTTCGGCTGCTGGTACTTCGAACAGGCCGATACCCTCGCCGCCAATCCGCGCACTAACAAGAAAACTGTCGGCATGCCCGGTACCGATCACCCCGGTCTTGCGTCCGGTGAGATGCCATGAACCGCCTCGTTCCCCAGCCTGCGTCTCAACCCAGGCCGGATCACCGCGTGCCGCTGGCTCGTCATGGGCGAGAACCGGGCACGCCTTGCCTTCCAGGATTGCACCGACGCGCTCGGGCGCAATCTCCGCGAGGAGCCGCGCCGCAACCACTGCCACTTCGGCATAGGGTGCTCGGATCAGCACGCGGCCGAATTCCTCGGCGACGATAGCCGTGTCAAAGACGTTGCCGCCCAGTCCACCCAGCTCCTCAGCCATGCCAGCCATGAGCCAGCCCTGATCGGCGGCGAATTGCCAGACAGTGTCGAAATCCTCTGCCTCGCGCACATCGCGGGTCCCGCCCCAACGGCGCAGGGCGTCTCGCAGCATGGTCTGGACGTCGCTGGCGATGAACGGGATCGGGGCCATCGCTCAGCCCCTCAGCAACTGCGCGGCGATGATGTTGCGCTGCACTTCGTTGGTACCGCCATAGATCGTCATCGAACGGTGATAGAGCGCATCGGCAACCGCGCCCCAGGCCATAGCATCGCCGGGCGGATTATCAGGCGGCGCCGGGAAATACTCAGCCTCGCAATATTGCGGTAGCGCATCGTCGCCCAGCGCCTCGACCAGCAATGCACCGGCGCGCTGGACGAGTTCGCTGCCCTTGACCTTGAGCAGCGAAGGCATTGGAAAATCGAGGCCGATCCCTGCTTCCTCCTCGGCAACGATCCGCCAAAGCGTCGCTTCATGAGCTAGCACTTCAATTTCGAGCCGGGCCAGCCTGCGCGCGAAATGCGCGTCCTCGATCAGCGGCTGGCCGCCCATTTCAAGCACCCCAGCCACTTGCCTGCAGCGCGAGAGCAAGGCCTTGCAGCGCGGTACTTCGGCGGTATGGGTCCGCTCCGCGCCGAGCAGCTGCTTGGCATAGGTCCAGCCCTTGTTCTCCTCGCCGATCAGGTTCTCGGCCGGGACCACGACATCCTCGAAGAACACTTCGTTAAGGGCATGCGCGCCTTCAATGCCGATGATCGGGCGGATGGTGATACCCGGGGTCTGCAAATCGGCGAGCAGGAAAGAGATGCCCGCCTGCGGTTTGCCCTCGGTCGAGGTGCGCACCAGCATGAAGATCCAGTCGCAATAATGGGCTTCCGACGTCCATATTTTCTGGCCGTTGACAACATAATTCTCGCCATCGCGCACGGCACGTGTCTGCAAAGAAGCGAGATCGGAGCCAGAATTGGGCTCGGAAAACCCCTGCGCCCACAGATGCTCACCCTTGAGAATCGCCGGCAGGAAGCGGCGCTTCTGTGCCTCCGTGCCAAGCGCACAGATAATCGGGCCAACCAGTTTGAAAGCCTGCGGATTGACCGCCGGGCAGCCGGCAAAAAAGCTCTCTTCCTCGAAGATGTGCCGCTGATTGAGGCTCCAGTCGGTGCCGCCAGCCTGCTCGGGCCATCCGGGGGCTGACCAACCGCGCTCATGCAGCTTCGCAGTCCAGAACTGCACATCGGGCCGGTGCGGATGAAAACCGAGGCGATTGCGCGCACCCATTTCGGCAGGAAGCTCCGCGGCGATAAAGGAGCGAACCTCTGCGCGAAAGTGTTCGTCATTCATGGCTTCGGCCCGGATCGTTCCTTGCGCCGCAATTCGACCAGAATATCACGCGCTTCGATCATCGCGAGGCTCTCGCGATCGAGCGAGGCTGCAAGGCTATCGGTGAGCGCAGCATTGAGATTGGCCTTGGCAAGGGCGAGACCGGAACCGGGTAGCACGGCTAGGCGATGCGCCAGCGCCAGCACCTCGTCGCGCAACTCACCATCGCGCAGCACGCGGTCGATGAGGCCGAATTCCAGCGCCGCTTCCGCATCGTGCTTCTCATCAATGAAAAACAGCTGCCTCGCGCGGGCGGTGCCGAGAATGTGCGTCCATAGCCAACTACCACCATAATCGCCGGACAGGCCCATCGTCGTGAAGACTGAACGAAACACCGCGGAGTTCGCAGCAATGCGGATGTCGCAGGCCGCCGCCAGGTTCATCCCCGCCCCGGCGCAGGCACCGTTGATCATCGCGATGCTTGGCTTGGGCATCTCATGCAGCAGGCGTGAGGCTTCGCCGCAGCGGCGCAGCCATGCCGCGCGTTGCTCGCTATTGCTGGGCGGCTTGTCAGTTTTCGCAGGCTGCACGCCCTCGACTCGCGCATTCGCCGCCTTGCTGATTTCCCTGGCATCGCCGCCCGCGCAAAAACCCTTGCCCGCGCCGGTCAGCACGACACAGCGCGCGCTTTCGTCCTCGGCAAGTTCGCCTACCACCTGAGGCAGCCTACGCATTAGCTCCGGATTGAGCGCGTTCAAGGAGTCTGGCCGGTTCAGCGTGACAATCGCAACCGGGCCGTCCCGTTCGACCAACACGACCTCGGTTTTGTCCGTCATCGCGCCGTGCCGCTCATGTCGGAGCGCGGTGCTGCGTTGGCGGCGGCGCTTGCGGAAGTTTTACCGGTCCGTGCACTTTCGATGGCAGCAGCACGGTTGCGCTGGCGGTAATATTGTCACTGCCCCGCTGATTTGTACCGCGCAGGGTGATTTCAATCAGCGGTCCGAGCTTCTCGTCCACGCGTACCTCGGTGATTTCACCAGTCATCCAGGTGACGTCTCCAATATAATTGAAGCGGCGGAATTCGAAGCGGACGCGGTAGATCCAGGCATCGTCGCCAACGAAATTGGTCAGGTAATTGCTGACATGGAACTGCCGCACCGGCCCGATGTCATACATCATCCGGACCCCGACCTTTTCAGCGAGCTCCTTGTCCCAATGGACGCGCTGGATCGTATCCCAGGCATTGTATTCGTCGCGATTATAGAAGCCGCGCAGCTTCTTACGGTTCTCATAAGCCAGGCGGTTGGGCCAGCCGCCATAGATCAGCCAACCGGCACCCATATGCAGGCTCATCAAATCGGTGACGGTGAGCGGCCCCTTGACCATTCTTGGCAGGCTGCTGCCGGGAACGACATCCTCGAACCACAGTGTATCTGCGCCCCTGCGGTATTCTGCATCATAGGCTTCCTCGATCTCGGCAAGGTCCTCATCAGTGTAGGAGGCAGGCTGCTCCTTGGCGTATTTCTCCTTGCCGCCCGCCTTCTTCTTGCGCTCTGCGTGAATGAACCAATCGACGCCGTCGACGGCCACCTTATCGTCATCGTCCCATAGGCACAGCCCATTGGTTACGATCACCGAGCGGCCGGAATATTCCGACTGCTTATCCTCGACTTGCTTCACATATCGCGAACGATAGAGCTTCTCGCCTTCCATGATCGGCGCGTAGTAGAAATTCTCGCCGCCCGAATGGAACAGCTGCACCCCGCGCAGCGCCTTGGACGTGATCTTCGCTTCCTCCGGCTCCAATTCCGGAGCGCGGTTCAACCCCATCGACTTTTCAAAGGCTGGCGGCGCGATCACTCCGCCCCACCTGGTCTGTTTCGCATAGTCGGGATCGGTGAACAGCGGATTGTCGTCGCCGATACACAAAACGAAACGGCGCACTGCATCGTCGGTGCAATTGATGTTCCAGGGCTCATCGATCGCGCCTGTTCGCAATGTCGGATTGGCATAGCCGATCCTGCGGCGCATCAGGTCCACCGATTCGTCGGTCAGACGGTTGCGGATCAGTCCATCGTCGCTCAAATTGCTCTCCCCTGCCCTGTCAAGGCGTCAGTGATCGTACGGTATTTGATTTGAGTTGCCAGTCCTCGCCCGAGCGCAGCAAGATCGCTTCGCACAGAGCCATGACGTAACTGCCAGCGCCCGGCTGGCCGCCCCACATGGTGACGTGATTATAGAAACGAGCCTTTACCACATCACGGCTTTCGCCATATTCGCATGTCAGATTGCCGGCCATGTGACGGATATTGCCATCGCCGTTCCCGGAGTACACGCCCTTGGCAAAGCCGAGCAGGCTGTCATGGCCAACCAGCGGCTCAAGCGCGACGCCGGTGAAAGTGCCTTCCTCGGCCCACAGTGAGGCCCATTCAGCGCTCTCACCTTCATCGATCAGCCAGCAATAGTTGGCCCAGAACTCCTGAACCGAACAAAAATCGTCGCTCGTCAGCCTCGCCATTTTCCCTCCGTGCATCTTTGCAATTTGCTAGACGGACCGCCCGAACAAGGCAAACAGGGAATCCGGGCGAGTTGGTGCTTGACGGCGCATGCTGCAATTCCCGACAACTCCTCCGAGCCAGGAGCACACCATGACCGACATGCCGCCTATACCGACCCGCGTCGACGACATCTTCATACCCGCCGAAGAATATGGCGATCCGGCGGTGGACGCGGCAGAGCGTGAACGGTTATGGCCGAAAATCTGGCACATGGCCTGCCGCCAGAGCGATCTCGAAGTCCCCGGCGATTTCGTCGCTCATGAGATCCTCGACGAATCGGTGCTGATCGTACGCACCGGCGAAGGTGATGACGATATCGCCGCATTCTACAACGTCTGCCAGCATCGCGGGCGGCGATTGCGCGACGAGCCAAAGGGGCGGGTTGGGCCGACCCTGGCCTGCCGCTTCCACGGCTGGCAGTACACCCGCGAAGGCGAACTTCATTCGATCTACATGGAAGACGACTGGACCGATTGTCCCGCTTTCGACCGGGACAAGCTGTCAATCCCTTCTGTGCGAGTCGAGCGCTGGGGCGGCTGGGTGTGGATCAACATGGACCCCGAGGCCGAGGCGCTGGACAGCTGGCTGGGCGCAGCGCGCGACGTGCTGGCACCGTTCCATTTCGACGAGATGCGACCCGTTTTCTGGAAGACATTGCTTGCACCGGTGAACTGGAAAGTGATCGCCGAAGCCTTCAACGAGGGCTATCACAGCGGCGCGACCCACACTTGCGGGATCAATTACTGGGCGTCGCGCTCGCCCACCGCCACCGCCGGCAGGCACTCGATCTTCTTCTCCGAGGGCGAGGGATTCTCGGAATATCGAAACGAGGAAGGCAAATGGGTCAAGGCGCAGACCATGGGTGAGCACATCTGGGCCAACAATCGCCATCTTTACAGCACGCTTCATGCAATGACGCTCGATCCGGGACTGGCAGCCAGCGAGCGTCTGCGCGATATGCCAGCAGACAGCGATCCGGCGGCTATGGGCGCATTGCTCTACCAATTTAATCGCGAGGAGATCGAGAAGAGCGGAGCCAGCTTTCCCGAAACCATGACCATGGAAAAGCTTTATGCCACCGGGACCGACTGGCACCTGTTTCCCAACTCGATCGTCCTGCCCACGCTGGATGGCGCGTTGTGGTATCGCATCCGGCCCGACCGACATAATCGCGACGCCTGCATTTTCGATATCTGGTCGTTCGGCCGTTTCGCGGCGGGGAAAGAACCCAAGGTCGAGAACGAGATCTTTGATGGCTTCGAGGCCTTTGCAGGCCAGTGCGAATTTCTCGAGGAGGATTTCGCCAATATGCAGGCAGTCAATGACGGCATGAAATCGCGCGGCTTTCGCGGGGCGACGCTCAACCCCGTTCAAGAGGGCTCGGTCTCCAACTTCCACCGGGCTTTGCGCGAGTTCATCGGCGGTGATTAGAACCGCGAAACAATGACCGAGACAATCCCGCACATCCTGTTGGAGACAGCAGCGGCAAGGCCCGACCATCCCGCCGTCGTCGACCGCCGATGCGCGGTGAGTTATGGCGAATTGCGCGAGGCCATGCTCGGCTTCGCGGCCGCGCTGGCGCGGGCGGGAATGGCCAAGGGCGATCGCGTTGGGCTGTGGCTGCCAAATTGCGTGGAATGGGCCATCGCCTGCCTCGGCGTGCAGGCTGCAGGCGGGGTCGTCGTGCCGATCAGCACGCGCTTCAAGGTGGCGGAAGCAAGGCATGTGCTCGAACGGGCCGGCATCGACCACCTCGTCCATGTCGACAGCTTTGCGGGCATCGACTTTCGTGACTTACTCAGCGGGCTTGGTGAGACGCTGCCGCCGCATTGCTTTGAGATCGCCTGGGATGCGCCGGGCGAGGATGGTTTCACCGCTGCCATTACCGAGGCGCGCGACGAGGATGAGGCGCGGCGCGAGGTCGAGGCCCGGCTTGCCGCGCTCACTCCTGATGACATCTCGGACATCATGTTCACCTCGGGCACAACCGGTATGCCCAAAGGCGTTGTCACCAATCATGGCCAGAATCTGCGCACCAACCGCGGATGGAACCGCGCTACTACGCTCAGCGCAGACGACCGCTTCCTGCTGCTGTGGCCGATGAGCCATTGCTCGGGATACAAGGCGGGCCTGGTCGCCAGCATCCTCGTCGGCTGCACCTTGCTGCCTGAAGCCACGCTCGATGTCGACCAACTCGTCGACCGGGCAATCGCCGAGAAAGTGACCTTCCTGCCGGGTCCGCCAAACCTGTTTCAGGCGATGCTCGAAGCGCGGCGGCGCGATCCCCGCACTGTGCCCTCGCTCAGGGTTGTCGGCACTGGCGGTACGGCAATCGATCCGACGCTGATCCGCGATGTGCGCGAGCAGCTTGGCGCCAGCATAGTCTATGCTGGCTATGGCCTGACCGAATGTTGCGGCACCGCCGCGATGATCCACGACAGCGATCCGCCCGAAAAACTGTTCGCCTCAACCGGCCGGGCGATTGGCGGGATCGAGCTGGCAGTGATGTCACCAAGCGGCACACTGCTACCACCCGGCGAGGAAGGCGAAGTGGTCACCCGCGGCTATCATGTCATGCTCGGCTATCTCGACGATCCGGCAGCTACCGCCGAAGCGGTGGATGACCAAGGTTGGCTGCACACCGGCGATCTCGGCAAGCTCGACGATGATGGCTTCATTGCTATCACCGGACGAGCCAAGGAGATGTTCATCAATGGCGGCTTCAATTGCTACCCGGTTGAAATCGAGCTCCTGATGCAAGCCCATCCGGCGCTGCGCGAAGTCGCCGTGTTTGGAGTGCCCAACGCACGGCTGGGTGAGGTCGGCTGCGCCTATGTCGTGTGGGACGCTGCCTTGGAGCCACAAGACACAGAAGCGCTCGTCGAATGGGCGCGCGGCCAGATGGCCAATTACAAGGTCCCCCGCCACATCCGCTTCATCGACGCCTTGCCCCGCAACGCCATGGGCAAAGTCGAGAAGTTCCGACTGATCGAGATGGAGCAGCAGTCAGATAACAGCTGACGCCGATCCCTACAGATCGAGATTGTAGACCTTCGCTGCATTCAGGCTCAGCACCTTGCGCCGCTCCTCATCGTTCAGCCCTGTCAGTCCCTTTTCCGCATGGTCGACCGGGTTGGGATAGAGGCACGTCGGATGCGGAAAATCGGATTCGAACATGCAATTATCGACGCCAAGCTGCCGGATCGAATTGCTGATGTCGTTATTCTCGAACCAAAAGCAGCCGTATATTTGTCTCCGAAAATATTCGCTCGGGCTCATCGAAAGGCCGGCGCGCGCTTCGGTGCCGTTCTCCTGCAATCCGTAATCCAGCGCTTCAAGGAAGAACGGCATCCAGCCGATCCCGCTTTCGACCGAGACGAATTTGACGCGCGGGAATCGCTCCAGCAGGCCAGAGATGATCAGATTGGCGATGACCTTGGCGTTGGAGATGAATAGCATCATGCTGCCGATCGTCAGTTTTTTGCCCGCGTTGAGCGAAGGCCAAGGCGTATCGCCGAACCAGCTCATCGATGAATTGCTAGCGCCAATATGGAAATTGACTGGCAGATCGAGATCCTGGCACAATTCCCACAGCGGATCCCAATATTCGCCGGAAAGGTCCTGCATACCGTGCAGCTGCGGGTCGGAATTGATGTTGACGCCGCGTATGCCCATGGCGCGGCAGCGTTCCGCTTCCTTGATTGCCAGTTCGATGTCCCACCACGGCAACAGCGCCATCGGCAACAGCCTTCCGCCCGATTCCTCCTGCATTTCAGCCATCGCGTCATTGTAAATCTGCGTCGTGATGAGCCGCAGCTCGGGATCGACCGGATCAAGCACCTGGCCATCAGGTCCGCGCCCCTGACCCGCAAAGCCGATCACATTGGGATAGACCACCTGAGCCCACACACCCGATTCGTCCATCACTTCCAGCCGCTCCTTGACCTGCGAGCAGCCGGGATGAACGTCGTGCACTTTCCATTGCGAAAACTCGACGCCATCGGCCTTGCGGCCATCCCTGTGGATCACGCTTGAAGCCGAACTCATACCGAGCGAGCGGTTCTCATCGATCGTCCACATCATGTTGCCGTCGGCAAGAGTGCGCATCTGGGGAACGCGCTCCCTAAACTTTGTCGGTGCGCGACTGGTCCACAGATCCCACGGCTCGCTCAGATGGGTATCGACATCGACCACTTTGATGGCTTGGGCGACATTCATCGTTCATCTCTCCCGGTATGAGTTTCCTGAGCGCATTGAAACGCCCAAAAGGGCAAAGCGCAACCATCCATTTTAGCGCGCATTGGAATGACCACCCGGACGCGCTAGCCCTACGATGACTGGCCTTGGCCGAGTTTGGAAGGAAACACGCTATGCAAGTCGCCTTGACCATGGACTTTCGCAATCCGGACGGCGAGCCGTGGCAGCAGTTCTGGGAAGACCGGCTGTGGCTGATGACGGAAGCCGAGGCGATGGGTTTTGATTGCCTGCTGGTCCAGGAGCATTTCTTCCAGCCCGACGGCTATGCGCCTTCGGTGCCGATCTTCCTGACCGCGCTGATCGAACGGACCAGCACCGCGCGGATTGGGTCATACACCTATATCCTCCCGCTCCACCACGCCGCCCAGCTGGCCCAGGAAACCGCAGTGCTCGATCACCTTTCAGGCGGGCGGCTCGATGTCACGGTCGGCGCCGGGCACAATCCGAAGGAATATATCGCCTGGGGCTATTCGCCCAAGACCCGGCCCTCGCGCATGGAAGAGGGGCTGACCGTGCTCAAGAAGGCCTGGACCGAGCGTCCGTTCAGCTTCCACGGCAAATATTACAATCTCGACGATATCGGCGTCGCGCCTGAACCGTGCCAGCGGCCCCATCCACCATTGTGGGTCGCTGCGACCGCGCCGCCCGCAGCTGAACGCGCCGGGCGACACGGCGCGCATCTGCACGGCGCTTCGATCGATCCCGAATTCCACGAAGCCTATTTGCGCGGCCGCCGGGAAGCCGGTCTCGATCCGGCGACGGCAAGGATTTCCAACGCCTGGTCGGTCACCGTGACCGAGGAGGACCCCGAGGCAGTGTGGGCGCGCAATCGCGAATCTTATCAGCGCCGCTGGAGCTATTACAGCGAGATTCGCGCCGATATGGGCGACGCCGAGCTGGAATATGGACTGCAGGCGGATGGGCTCGACCGCTACCGCGAATTCGAACTGATCGGGCCAGCCAAAGAGGTGATCGAGACCTTGCGCGGCTTCAAGGATAGCATGCCGATCACTGATTTCGTCCATTCCGGCCCCGCCGCCGGCATATCCATCCGCGACGAGGCCTGGCGCGATCTCAAGGCTTTTGCCGACGAGGTGATGCCTGCGCTCAAGTCCTGGTAGCAAGAAATCAGCCATTGCGGACTTCGGGTATTCCCGCGCATGATCCCGGCGATTGCCAATGGGAGACGCAAGCATGGACAAGCTCGATTACCTGACGAGCCGGATGGAAATCATCGACTGCATCAACCGCATTGCACGCGGCGTCGACCGACTCGATCGCGACATTTTCCGTACTGGCTACCACGCCGATGCGATCCTCGATTTCGGGACTCATATCGGCAATCCCGACCAGCACATGGACTTCTTTTTTGACCTCCACGCCAAGATGCAGACCGCGACTGCACACACCATCTGCAACCACACTTGCGAGATCGACGGCGATGTCGCCCATAGCGAAACCTATTATATCTACGGCTCCGAAAACACGTCAGGAACCCCGGTAACACTGGCGGGAGGGCGCTATGTTGACAAATTTGAGCGCCGCGATGGGCGATGGGCGATCGCCATCCGCAAATGCCTGACAACCTGGAACATCACGCCCGACGGCGATGTCTCCGCTCAGATCGCCGAGGCCTTCAAACTGGTCGGCCATGACGGGCGGGACCGCGAGGATATGTCGTACCACCGCCCCTCGACGATCGCGCCGGTCCGGATGGCTGCGATCGGAGGGTGAGGATTCTGGTTTGGCTCCGGTGGAGAGTTCCTATAGCATCTATTCGGGCCTGCCATTGGTGCATCACTGCTCCCAGCACTAGCCCCACGAAGACTCTTCCGTCAAAAACTCTAGCGCACCCGCTTTTCATCGGGTCGAGCCTGCCATAGGAATGGCCTCGCAATTGATGTTCAAAGGTCAATCATGAAAACTCTCATTAATCTTGGTCCTGCCGCCGCAGCCCTGCTGATGCTCGCGGGCTGTAACGAAAATTCCGGCACAGTGCCGGCCGAGCCCCCGCCAGACAATTCGGACAAGGCAGTCGAGGTTGCGCAGCACAGTGCCGGAGAAGCGCCAGTCGACGCGCCTGCAGGGGCGCAAGATGTCGGTGCGCCCGCGGCCCAGGACAAGTCCTCAGATGTGGCTCCGCCAGGCGAAGCAGCGGCGGCGGCCAAAAGCGAAGCTCCCGCAAAACCTCCAGCTGCCTATCTGCAATGCCGCTCGTGCCACTCGGTCGAGGCGGGCAAGAACGGTATTGGCCCTTCGCTCGCCGGCATTTTCGGCAAGCCAGCGGCGAGCGTGGCCGGATTCAGATATAGTTCCGCCCTGCAAGCTTCGGGAATCGTGTGGGACCGCGCCAAACTCGACGAATGGCTTGCCGGACCGACGAAAATGGTGCCGGGCACGCGAATGGTGCTGCCGGTCCGCAATGAAGGCCAGCGCAAAGCGGTGCTCGACTACATGGAAACGCTGAACTGACAGGCCAGCAAATCGATGGGGAGCTACCATGACCGACGAGCAATTACGCGATCGCGCCATGATCCAGCAGCTTCTGGCCTGCTGCGCCCAGGCGGGCGACGCGCGCAAGGTGGACGACTATGCTGCCTGTTTCGCCGAGGACGGCGTGCTCCAGCTCGACGAGGCAATCATGGGTCGCGAGGCGATCCGGCAATGGATGGCGGGCCCCGAAATCATTCCCCAGCCGCGTGAGGGTCCGCCCAGCTTCGTCAGCCACCACCTGACAACCTGCCGCATCGATTTCACCGACCCGGACAGTGCAGCGGTGCGCACCTATTGGCTGGTGACAAGCAATGCCGGGATCGATCACAATGGCTATTATGTCGATGCGCTGCGCAAGGTAGACGGCCAGTGGTTGATCGCCCACCGCCGACCGCGCACCTTGTGGTTCAGTGCAGACAGCCTGGTGGCCGGATAGAAAGGGCGGCGCAATCGCTTGCGCCGCCCGTTTCGTTCGATGCTCTTGTCGAGCGTGAAGCTTACTTGAGTTCGACGGTACCGCCGGCAGCTTCGATCTTGCCCTTGATCTCGTCGGCCTCGGCCTTGTTGACGCCTTCCTTGATCGCCTTGGGGGCGCTCTCGACCAGGGTCTTGGCATCGGCCAGGCCCAGTTGGGTGATGGCGCGGACTTCCTTGATCACCTGGATCTTCTTGCCACCGTCGCCGGTAAGGATAACGTCAAATTCGGTCTGCTCTTCGGCCGGAGCAGCATCGCCGCCACCACCAGCAGCAGGTCCGGCAACCGCAACAGCCGCAGCAGCAGAAACGCCCCATGCCTCTTCAAGCGCGGTGGCGAGTTCGGCCGCCTCAAGGACGGTCAATTTCGAAAGGTCTTCAACAATCTTGGCTACATCGGCCATGATACTTCACTCCTGATATTATGGCGCCCGGAACCCATGCCCCGGACGAAATCAATTGAACGTGTCTTAAGCGGCTTCTTTCGCGGCATAGGCGCCAACCACGCGAGCCAGCTTCGCCGCCGGAGCGGTGGAAAGCTGAGCGAGTTTGGTCGCCGGAGCCTGAACGAGGCCAACAAGCTTGGCGCGCAGTTCGTCGAGCGATGGCATCGAGGCGAGCGCCTTGATCCCACTGGTATCGAGCAGCTGCGTGCCCATCGCACCGCCGACAACTTCGATGTTGTCATTGGACTTGGCAAAATCGACGACGACTCTGGCGGCAGCGACGGGGTCGACCGAAGTCGCCAGCGCCGTTGGTCCGGTCAGGAAGTCACCGATCGCCTCATAGTCAGTGTCCGCGATGGCAAGCTTGGCAAGACTGTTCTTCGCAACCTTGTAGGACGCACCGGCTTCACGCATCTTCATCCTGAGCTCCGTGGCATCTGCCACGTTCAGGCCGAGGTTGCGGGCGACAACCACCACGCCTGCCTCGTTGATAATTGCGTTGAGCTGGGCGACCGCATCGGCTTTCTGCGAACGATCCATGCCTTACTCCTTCACATTTGATCGCCCCAAACCCACCCCGCAATGGGGAATGCCCGGGACGACCGGCTACATTTGTCCACCCCAGCGAACCGGAATGGGCGAGTCCATTGAAGGGGAAGGAGCTGCGCCCGAAGGTGCAAGTGGCATCCGCACCATTCAGGAGCGAGGGCCCAAAAATCTCATTTCCCCGCCTAGGCTGGAAATTAAGCTGCGGACGAATTCCGTAGCACCAACTGTCTCGGACGGATGACCGGCAAGCAGGACCTGCCGGTCGGGGCGGGGCATTGGCGCAGGGGCAACGCAAAGTCAATCCCGCAGGTCAGGGCGCAGGCAAGGCAGGCGGCGAAGTTGACAGGTTTACACTGTCCTGGAGAAGGGATTGGAGCGGCTGTTCGCTGTCCTCAGACGCCGAATCCTCGTCACTATTGAGTAATGAACCCGCCTCCCGGTCGCTCGGGAATGGATCGACCTCGACCAGCCTGTCCGCGACGCCGCAGGCATGATCGAACCAGACATCCCATTGTGCGGCGGCCTCGGACCAGGCCAGATCTCCGGCCTCGGATATCGCCGCAAGGTTTGCATCGAGTTCATCGTCCGCTTCGGGCTCGTCTTCCTGGGCGGGAAGCAGGAGGTCGGAAAATTCATTCTCCTCCTTCGCCTCCTCTTGCTCATCCAGTTCCTGCCGCGTCGCGCATTCGGCACGTTTCGCCGCCCTGTCGGCATAGGCCTCGCGCGCGGCGGGCAGGATTTCATTCAGTTCCAGCGCCGCCAGCGCCTCGGGCGGTTCCTCGCCCGCGACCAACGCCAGCAGCTCGTCGAAGCGCTCGGCCTCATCGCCGTCGGCCTGCTCCCCGGCCAGCCGGTCGAGCCGCGCGAGATGGGCGAGCAGCAGGCGCGAATCGTAGCGCCGCCGCGTCGCAATCAGCTCGCCGCGATAATAGACCCGCTCTTCAACGCCTTCGATCGCACGGTCGGCCAGCACCTGCTCGGCATGATCGCGCGCCAGCATTATTGCCGCCGCCCAGCCGCGCGCGAACAGCGCATCGCGCCGCCGTTGGACATAGGCCGATTGCGCCGAAAGCCCGCAGCGCCGCGCGCTCAGCCGGACATTGCCAGTGTCGGCAAGCAGCGCCAGAAACCGCGCCTTGAGCGCAGGCGTCCAGCCATCACGGCGGGTGGCGTCGAGGAATTGGGCGGCGTCCGGAGAAAGGTCCATGATTCGCGAGGCTCCTGTGAGTGAGGAAAGGCGAATCGGGGATATTATGCACGAGGGGGCGTGTAGGACAGCGGGGATTTTGGATTGGAGGCTAGAGTGGAAAATGGGTGGTTAGCTGCCCTTAGTCCAAGCCGTTCGGGAGCTTGGTTGCGCACCATGGACAATAGGAGATCGTGATTGTCGAGCTTCCCCCATCATGAATGATGAGCCCATAGCTATCTTGGCGAACGGAATAGTGAATGAGGCAATCGGGACAATCAAATCGATCCGTATGCACGTCGCAGCAGTTCTCGACATTTGAGCGCATCATTTCACAGCAATGTTCAGTCATGATGTTACGTCTCACATACCGCCGATGACAGCAATGTCGTCGATTTCGGGCCAAGGGCACGCCCTTCTCGTCGCCCCGTGCCTGACACGGGGCCTGGCTATTCGCCGGGCCTGTCGTCTGGCATGCCGGTCCCATGGAAAAGGGCGGCTGGGTTTACATCATGGCAAACCGCTACCGCGGCGGAATGTATGTGGGAGTAACGTCCGATCTGGTCCGGCGGGTTCACCAGCATCGTGAAGGTAAGGGCTCGATCCATGTCGCGGACTTCAACAAGAGGCGGCTGGTCTATGCCGAACGGCACGAGGAGATCGAGCCGGCCATCGCCCGCGAAAAGCTGGTCAAGAAGTGGCGGCGGGAATGGAAATTCGCTCTGATCGAAGCCGATAATCCGGACTGGCGGGATTTGTGGGAGGATTGGTTTCCGGCCGACGGGTGGAGAAGTCGAGCTTCCAAGCTTAGCCAAGCCCCGTGTCAAGCACAGGGCGACGGCAATTCGTGTAGGCAAGGACATCGTCGGCCATACGTCCGCAATGTCGTCGCAAGTAGTCGCGGGCTTGGCGCCTCAATCCCCCTCCACCTCCGGGCATTCGCAGCTCAGCAAGTCCCCCGGCTGGCAATCGAGCTCGCGGCAGATCGCTTCCAGTGTCGAGAAGCGGATTGCCTTGGCCTTGCCGGTCTTGAGGATCGAAAGATTGGCCAGGGTGATGCCGATACGCTCGGCCAGTTCGGTCAGCGTCATGCGCCGCTCGTAAAGCAGATCGTCGAGCCTGACGCAGATACGGGCCGTCTCGGTTGCCTCCGGCACCATCAAATCGTGCCTTCCAGTTCCTCACGCATTGCCGTGCCCCTGCGGAACACGCGCGCGAGGATGAACAGCACGATCGCCATCATGATTCCATTGAACGAGATTTCTGTGTCTACATGCAAGGCAGCCGCAGGCAACTGCGTGCCGACAAAGGTGCTCATTGCCGCCACCGGAATTGCGATCAGCTGAAATGCCAGGGCTACCCAGCCCATCAAACGGAGCCGGTCTGCATTGTGGGGGACGAAGGGGTCGCCATCGCCCACCGTGTTGATGATTCGGCCTAGCATGCGAAAGAAAAAGAAGACCAGCACGCCTCCGATGAGCGCCATGGCCATCAGTCCGACGATCGCCCCGATAATCGCCGGACCATCGGCAATCGCGCCGTTAGCCAAGCCAGCGACGACCCGGTCCTGGTTGAACAGGATAAGCGGTATGCCGATTGTCGCACCGATGACGATCAGACCGCCCGCCACCTGCAGCAGCGTGGTCATCAGCTTGCCAGCGGCAAGCAAGGGACATTTCAAAACCGAATAGAGCATCTTGCACCTCCAGCCCGCCGCACGATCATGCAAGCATGTCGTGCAGCAGGTCTGGGCTTGTCAAGTTGTTCAAACGGCAACGGGTGTGAGCGTCGCGGCCCACAGGACCACCGCGATGTTGAGGGCAAGGGCGATTGAGACGGAACGAGTAAGAATCTGTGACATTGATTGTTCTCCGATATGGTCGTTATCGATATTCAATAAGCCCGAGTCGGTTTATTGTCAAACGATAATATCGAAAAACGATATGTTCCTGATTGTTATTCGGAAAATCTCTCTCTTTCTGATCCCTCTCCAGCGCACGACATCGAGAAAACCCCCGTATCTTGCAAAAATCGCGAATCGCGCCATGGTTCAAGGAATCACAGGACAGGACGAGCATGCAGGCCACACCAGTCAAACCCTTCGGCCATGAAATCTCCGGCGTCGATCTGCGCGACGGAATCGATGATACTCTGGTGGCCGCGCTCAAGCCACTGATCAACGACCAGGGCTTCGTGCTGTTTCGTGGTCAGCAGCTCGACGCGGCGCAGCAAGCCGGTTTTGCGCGCCAGTTCGGTCCGTTCTCCGGCCATAACCAGTCTGACCGTGAGGGTTTCGCCAAAGCGCCGGACGGCAGCTTCACCCTGCGGATGTATGACAACAAGCAAGGCATCGGCAGCGTTCCCGAGCTCGATTTCCATTCAGACAATGCCCACAACCCCCACCCTCTCCGCTTCCTCACACTATATGGCGTGGATTTCGGCGAGGGCGCGGAGCGGCTGGCTGGCGGCGAAACCCTGCTCGCCAATGCTGCCGAGGCGCTCGACCGGCTTCCCGACGAGCTGCGCCGCAAGCTGGAACGCTGGGACTGCCGGCTTGCCGCACAGGAGCACGGCACTTTCGCGCGGCCCTGCATCGAACGCCACTGCGACACCGGCCGACCCTATCTGATCCCCAGCTCGCTCACTCAGGAAATCATCGGCGTGGGGGACGAGGAATTCGCCGAGGTCATGCGCACAATCCGCGCGGCGCTATACGATCCCGCGCATGTCTATCGCCACCACTGGCGTGAGGGCGACATGCTGTTGTGGGACAACCGGCTGCTGCATCACGCGCGCGCGTGGTTCGACAATGCCACCAAACGCATCATCCGCCGCTGCGCCATCGCCGACGAGCTGGAACCAACGGCAATCAAGTGAAGCCTCGCCGGGAACCGCTCCGCTCGCTCACCCAGCACCCCAGCTCTGGCCGAATTCATCGGTGTGCAGGATCTGGCCAGTCAGCCCGTCACCACCCTGCAATGTGAGATAGATCAGCGCGGGGCCGAGCACTTCGGCCGTCGCTTCCTTGCCTGGAAAATTCGGATTGTCCCGGTTGGCGCCGGTCTTGACCACGCCGGGGCTGAGCGCGTTGACGGCGATGCCGTGGGGCTTCAATTCCTCAGCCATGAAATGCGACAGCCGGTTGAGCGCAGCCTTGCTGACGCCATATGGCAGCAGGTCGGGATGCGCTCCGTCCTCGCGCGCAATGAAATTGCCGGCGCGCGCGGTGATATTGACAATGCTGCCTGCCTTTTGCGCAATCATGAGCGCCGCGACCTGGCGGATCGCGACATAAGGCGCGCGGACATTGATCCGCATCATCCGGTCGAATTCCTCACCGTCGATTTCAAAAGTCTTGTGCTGACGCATGGCCGCGGCATTGTTCACCAGAATGTCGATCCGGCCAAAATTTGCGCCCGCAGCGTCGATCGTGTTCACCAGCTGCGCTTCCTCGCCAACGTCGCAGACCTGCGCGAGAATCCGGCCCGGCAAGTCCCGCCCCGCTTCGACTGTTTCGGCCAGGCTGTCAGGCGTCGGTCCGCGGTCGCCGGTCCGGCCAAGCGTGCGGGCGAGCGCGATAACCGTTGCACCTTGACCGGCCATCGCCAGCGCATAGGCGCGCCCGATCCCGCTGCTCGCCCCGGTGACTATCGCTACCTTGCCTTCGAGTTCCATTGAGGCCTCCTAGTTTGCCGCCAGCACCCGCTCGACCCGCACGCCAAAATCGCGGGCATGCCAGGTCTTCAGATACATGGTGTAGATATGCAGGCTGTTGCGCGCCGGGTCGATCGACTGGATCCGCGGATCAAGCACCCCGGTCGCCTGCTCGATATCGGGGCAACGGAAAGTGATGACTTCGGGAAAGGCCAGCACCCGCGCCACACCCATCGTCGCCATATGCACCATCAGGTGCTGCTCCAGCGCCTCGGCAGTGATGACCGGTCCGCCATGCTCGGCGTAAACCGAAACGAACAGAGCCAGCAGCTCATCGAGGTGATCCTCCCAGATCGTGTGATGCGCGGCCGAAAGCCCGCCCCACAGCACCGAACCGAAGGTGAGTTGGCCAACCCGGCCCCAGTCGATGAAACCGCATTGCCGCTCGCCCGCCTCACCCGAGTTTTCTGGACTCCAGAAGAAGCAATTGTCGATATGCGCGTTCCAGTGGCACAGCGCGATCATGTCGGGATTGCCTTTGAGAAAACGCTGCAGCGCGGGCTCATTGGCCTTGATCAGGAAGGAGTCGCGCTGCATTCGCCTCAGGAATTCGTCAGACCGCAGCTCGTCGGGCAACAGGCGCGGATTGCTGCGCGCGAAGGCGAAACAGGTGTCGAGCTCGGCTTGCAAGGCTTCATCATCATAGCGGATCGGATCGGCGGTTCCGCTGGCCGGATCGAACGGAAAGCGCGCGTCGACATCGGACGATAGCCGCCCCGCCTTATGCGCAGCGCACAGCTTGGCCAGCGTCGTTACCACCGCGCGGTAGGTCGAAAGCGGATCGTCCAGCGTCTCGCGATCAAGGCATTTGCGGCGATGCGGCTCGATCCGACCCTCGCCATAAGCAATCCGCTCGGTGACGATCAGCCCGCTGCCGCATTCCTCACGGTAATCGGCAAACAGGGGCCGCGGTACTGCGATCGGGAAATCTGCATTGCGCGCCATCCAGGCAAACGGAACTTCGGAGCGCATCTCGAAACGCCCCTGCAGATCGCGCCGCTCATCAGCGAAATCGCGGCTGAACTTGACGAACAGCTCGGTGTGAAGCGCCGGATCGGGCTGCGCATATTCCACGGTGAGGAACAGCTTCTCGCCGGTGCTGCCGCCGGGGCAATGCTCCAGCCGGGTAATGCAGGAGACCGCATTGTCCTCGCCAAGCGACCCGAAAGCGCGAAACGCCTGTGTCAGGAAGTCCTCGCCCGAAGCGCGCAAGGCATCGGGGTGGGCCGGGATGGCAAGCCCGGTGGAATCGCCGGTGAATATGTCGATCCTGGCGGGAGTGGTTGATGTCATCGCGCGTTCTATCGCAGGAGTTTCGCGAATTGACACCCCCGCAATCCGCGCATATAGGCCGCCCAGCTCGACGCTTCGAGCAAGGTGGGTCCATGCGCGGGGACCGGCCCAGGAAGGAAGCGACGGGTTTTCATCTGACGCAAAGGCTGCAGGCCATCCGGATCCCGGTGCGGGAGACGCGTGGGCTGCGCGGCTTTTGAGCGTTTGATGGCTGACATCCCGGCATTCGACAGGTTTCCCCGCCGGTTCTCCGGCACGATGCAGTTAAAGAGGCACAACCCTCCCATGGCGAAAAAGTCCAGCAGCGGCCCTCAGCCCTCGGCCAAGAAGCGTATCCGCAAGATCTTTGGCGACATCCACGAAGTCGTGTCGATGCCCAATCTGATCGAGGTTCAGCGCGAAAGCTACGAGCAATTCCTGCGCTCCGATCCTTCAACTGGCTATGTCTCCGGCCTGGAAAAAACGCTGCGCTCGGTATTCCCGATCCGCGATTTCGCCGGCACCAGCGAGCTCGACTTCGTCCATTACGAACTCGAAGACCCGAAATATGACACCACTGAGTGTCGCCAGCGCGGCATCACCTATGCCGCCTCGATGAAGGTGACTTTGCGCCTGATCGTGTTCGAGGTCGATGCCGAGACCGACACCCGCTCCGTCCTCGATATCAAGGAGCAGGACGTTTACATGGGCGACATGCCGCTGATGACCGAGGACGGCACCTTCATCATCAACGGCACCCAACGCGTCATCGTTTCGCAGATGCACCGTTCACCGGGCGTGCTGTTCGATCATGACCGCGGCAAGACACACTCTTCAGGCAAGTTCCTGTTTGCCGCCCGCGTCATTCCCTATCGCGGCTCGTGGCTCGATTTCGAATTCGACGCCAAGGACATCGTCAATGTCCGTATCGACCGCAAGCGCAAGCTGCCCGTGACCGCGCTGCTCTATGCGCTCGGCCTCGACAGCGAAGCGATCCTCGACCATTTCTATGAAACCCTCATCTGGAAGCGCGGCTCCGGTGATG
Source organism: Novosphingobium sp. (assembly GCA_029247785.1). Classification (GTDB taxonomy): domain Bacteria; phylum Pseudomonadota; class Alphaproteobacteria; order Sphingomonadales; family Sphingomonadaceae; genus Novosphingobium. The sequence continues at coordinate 2,699 of JAQWKP010000210.1, read as the reverse complement.
TCGAAGGCGGCGGCTGGCTCCGGCCTTTTGCAGCCGAGCAATGGCGCGGCGTGAAGCCGGCATTCGACATTGTCGATGCCAAGACCGGCGAGGTAATCTTCCCGCTCGGCCAGAAGATCTCCCCGCGCGCGGCCAACAAGGCACAGAAAGACGGCCTCAAGGAGCTGCTGATCCCGACCGAAGAAATCTTCGGTCACTATGCGGCACGAGACCTGATCGACGAAGCCACCGGGCGGATCTACATCGAGGCCGGCGACGAAGTCAGCCCCGAGAACCTCGAATTGCTTGACGCTGCCGGGATCGACCAGCTTGAACTGCTCGACATCGACGACGTCAATACCGGCCCGTGGATGCGCAACACGATGAACGCCGACAAGGCCGAGAATCGCGACATGGGCCTTGAATCGATCTACAAGGTGATGCGTCCAGGTGAGCCGCCGACCAAGGAGACTGCCGAAGCATTGTTCGAAGGCCTGTTCTTCGACGGTGACCGCTACGACCTTTCTGCCGTTGGCCGCGTTAAGCTCAACATGCGCCTCGAGCTCGATGCCGAGGACACGGTGACGACTTTGCGCACCGAGGACATCCTCGCCGTGGTCAAGGAACTTGTCGATCTCAAGGATGGCAAGGGCGAGATTGACGACATCGACAATCTCGGAAACCGCCGGGTTCGCTCGGTCGGCGAATTGCTGGAGAACCAGTATCGCGTCGGACTGCTGCGCATGGAGCGCGCGGTCAAGGAACGGATGAGCTCGGTCGATGTCTCGACCGTGATGCCGAATGATCTGATCAACACCAAGCCCGCCGTCGCGGCGGTGCGCGAGTTCTTCGGCTCTTCGCAGCTCTCGCAGTTCATGGATCAGACCAACCCGCTCTCCGAAGTCACCCACAAGCGCCGTGTTTCGGCGCTTGGGCCGGGCTGCCTCACGCGCGAGCGCGCGGGCTTCGAAGTCCGCGACGTCCACCCGACCCACTACGGCCGGATCTGCCCGATCGAAACGCCAGAAGGCCCGAATATCGGACTGATCAACTCGCTCTCAACCTTTGCGCGGGTGAACAAATACGGCTTCATCGAGACGCCTTATCGCAAGGTTGTCGATCACAAGGTCACCAGCGACGTCATCTATCTTTCAGCGATGGAAGAGCAGAAGAACACCGTCGCTCAGGCCTCGGCCGACACCAAGAAGGACGGCAGCTTCGTCGAGGAACTGGTTTCGACACGCGAAGCCGGCGAATTCGTGCTCGCCCCGCGCGAGAATGTTACGTTGATGGACGTTTCGCCCAAGCAGCTGGTCTCGGTCGCCGCATCGCTGATCCCGTTCCTCGAAAACGATGACGCCAACCGCGCGCTGATGGGATCGAACATGCAGCGCCAGGCGGTGCCGCTGGTCAAGGCCGAAACGCCTTGGGTCGGCACCGGAATGGAAGAGACCGTGGCCCGCGATTCGGGCGCGGCGATCGCTGCAACCCGCTCGGGCGTGATCGACCAGGTCGATGCCGCGCGTATCGTCATTCGCGCCTCGGGCGACATTGAGCCCGGCCGGTCGGGCGTCGATATCTACACGCTGCAAAAGTTCCAGCGCTCGAACCAGAACACCTGCATCAACCAGCGTCCGCTGGTCAAAGTGGGCGACCGGGTCGAGGAAGGCGATATCATTGCCGACGGCCCCTCGACCGATCTCGGTGAGCTGGCGCTGGGACGCAACAGCCTCGTCGCCTTCATGCCGTGGAATGGCTACAATTATGAGGATTCGATCCTGATCTCCGAAAGGATCGTCAAGGACGACGTCTTCACCTCGATCCATATCGAGGAATTCGAGGTTATGGCCCGCGACACCAAGCTGGGACCGGAGGACATCACGCGCGATATCCCCAATGTCGGCGAGGAAGCGCTGCGCAGCCTCGACGAGGCGGGCATCGTCTATATCGGCGCCGAAGTGCATCCGGGCGACATCCTGGTCGGCAAGATCACGCCCAAGGGCGAAAGCCCGATGACTCCGGAAGAAAAGCTGCTGCGTGCGATCTTTGGTGAGAAAGCCAGCGACGTGCGCGACACTTCGCTACGGCTGCCTCCGGGCGTTGCCGGCACGATCGTCGAAGTGCGCGTGTTCAACCGCCACGGCATCGAGATCGACGACCGTACCCGCGCCATCCAGAACGAGGAAATCGAACGCCTCGCCAAGGACCGCGAGGACGAACGCGGCATTCTCAACCGTGCGACCTACAACCGCCTACAGGAAATGCTGGTCGGCCAGGTCGTCGCTGCCGCGCCCAAGGGCGTCAAGAAAGGCGCGAAAATCAACCAGAGCGTGCTGGACGAAGTCGAAAAGCACGAATGGTGGAAATTCGCTGTTGCCGGCGACAAGGTCCAGGGACAGCTCGAAGCGGTCAAGACCCAGTATGACGAGACCGTCAAGGCGATCCAGGACAAGTTCGAGGACCGCAAGGAGAAGCTGGAGCGCGGCGACGAGCTGGCTCCGGGCGTGCTCAAGATGGTCAAGGTGTTCGTCGCGGTGAAGCGCAAGCTGCAGCCGGGCGACAAGATGGCTGGCCGCCACGGCAACAAGGGTGTCATTTCGCGCATCCTGCCGATGGAAGACATGCCGTTCCTGGAAGACGGCACTCCGGTCGATGTTGTGCTCAATCCGCTTGGTGTGCCGAGCCGGATGAATGTCGGCCAGATCTTCGAAACCCATCTT
>JAQWKP010000334.1 GCA_029247785.1 Novosphingobium sp. | reverse complement strand
AAGGCACGCTGTTCGGCCGCAACACCACTGGCGGTGCGATTCTGCTGGTGCCGGCCAAACCGAAGGACACGGTCGCAGGCTATATCGAGGCCTCGGTCGGCAACTACGACATGCGCCGCGTCCAGGGCATGATCAACATGCCGATCAGCGACAGATTCAGGGCTCGCGTCGCCATGGACGTGCACAAGCGCGACGGATACCTCCAAAACAAGAGCGGGATCGGGCCTAGCGCGCTGGGCGACACCGACTATGTTTCGGTACGCTTCAGCGTCGTCGCCGACCTGTCGGACACGCTCGAGAATTACACAATTTTCAGCTATTCGAAGTCGGACACTTACGGCAATACGCCGAAGGTCAACGCCGGGCCCGGTTGTCCCTCATTCCCTGGCGTCCCCCCTGTATTCAATTGCTTCACGCCTGGCTCCGGTGCGCCAGGCTTTCCCCTTACTGGCTTCTTGCAGCAAGTTGCCGGGGGATTGGCGGACGCGCAAGTCGCGCGCGGGATAGCGCGCGGCGATGGCTTCTGGTCTGTCGAGAGCCCGATTGTGAATCCGAGGTCGGTGCAAACCACCTGGCGGGTGATCAACACCACGACCTGGGAAGCCAGCGATAATATCACCGTCAAGAACATCATTTCCTATTCGGAATTCGTCGAGAACACCGCGTACAACTTGTTCGGCGACAACTTCACCTATCCGGCTAACTATTTCACGCCGTTGCTTTCGGTACCTGGTTTCACCTTCCTGCATCCCGCAGACAGATTCCCGGGCATTGCTATTAAGACCGGGCCAAGCGGAGACTATGCGGCCCAGTCGACTTTCACTGAGGAACTGCAGTTGATTGGCGAAGCGGCCGGCGGGCGGCTGAGATGGCAGGCCGGCGCCTATCTCGAAATCAGCAATCCGCTCGGTTTCAACGCGGGCGCCAATGAGATCTTCGTAAATTGCACCGACGCGCTATCGTTGGCGTGCACCAACAATATTCTCGGATTTGGCACGATTTCCAACTCCAACATCAAGAATTTTTACAACAACAAGGGCTTTTACGCCCAGGCAAGCTTCGATTTGAACGATCAATTCACGTTCACAGCCGGGATTCGCTACACGATCGACAAGATGCGGGACGTTTCCCAGAATATTACAATCATTCCGACTGTTCCCGGTTCTGGCATTTTTCAATGCCAGAATATCCTGGAATTCAACAACGGGACGCTTGCCAATCCGATCCCTGTCCCCGCATCCGGCTTCGCCGATCCCACATGCCAGACCAACATTCGGATCAAGTCGAACAAGCCGACCTGGCTGATCAATCTCGACTACAAGCCCAACGGGGACATCTTGATCTATGCCAAGTGGGCGCGCGGCTATCGCCAGGGCAGCATCATTTCGGGCAATTTCGCTTCTCCGACGTTCAATCCCGAAACAGTCGATACATATGAAATCGGCGGCAAGTTCAGCTTCCGCGGCGCTCTGCCCGGCTTCCTGAACATTGCAGCGTTCTACAACGATTTCCGCGACCAGCAGATTGCCGTCAATGCGGTCATTGCCCCAGCCTTCCAGGCCCTGCTTGCCCCGTCACAGATTATCGCCAATGCTGGTAAGTCACGGATCTGGGGCGTCGAGGTTGATGCTTCGGTCAGGCCGTTCGAAGGGTTCAAGCTCGATGTGAGCTATGCCTATCTCAACACCAAGCTGATTTCGATCACTCCGCCGCCGCTGCCGATTTTCTACAGCCAGTTGGTTCCGGTCGCGGCAGTCGGTGGTCCGTTGGCACAGTCGCCGAAGAACCGGGTAACAGTCACAGCGACCTACACGCTGCCGCTTGATGATAGCATCGGCCAGATTTCGTTCGGTGGAACCTTCACGCACACTGATGCGCATGACGTGCACACGCAGCAGTTCGCTCCCACGACCTTCAAGTTGAGGGCCGTCGATTCGCTTAACCTCAATGTCGAATGGGAAAGCGTCATGGGCGGGCCGGTCGATCTTGCGTTCTTCATGACCAACGTAACCAACCAGAAGCGGATACTCTATCCCATCGCCGCCTACCCGACGCTGGGTTCGGAAGTTGGTTACGTCAATCAGCCGCGCATGTTTGGCTTTCGCGCGAAATTCCGCTTCGGCGATCAGTAAGGCGCTTCGCCTGACCGAAAGTACGAAATGCGGTCGGCGTGAGCCGGCCGTTTTTCATTATCCGGCGCCCAGATGCAGTCCGGCATCGACCAACAGCGTCTCGCCTGTGACATGGCGTGCGGCTGGTGATCCGAGGAACAGCGCGCTGCCCGCGATGTCTTCAGGGCTGGATGCTACCTTGAGCGGGGTGGTGCTGGCGATGTGATCGCGCAGCTTGTCCTTGCCGCCCTCGTAGCCCAGCTTGTCAAACCACGGACTGTCGATGAAGCCCGGGCAGATCGCGTTGACCCGGATTTTCGGCGCAACAGCGCGGGCCAGCCCCATGGTCATGGCGTTGAGCGCGGCTTTCGAGGACGCATAGGCGATCGACGAGCCGCCGCCTGTAACTCCGGCGATGGATGAAGTCATGACCACTGCCGCCCGGTCGGAGGCTTCCAGCAGCGTGCGGGCCGCGCGGACCATCTGATAGGCCCCGACAACATTGACCCGATACATGCTGAGAAAATCATCGGCATCAAGCAGGTCGAGATCGCCATAGGCGGCGATGCGCGAGATCCCGGCATTGTTGAACAACGCATCGATCCGCCCGAATGTCTCCGCAGCAGCAACGATGCTCCGGCAATCCTCGTCCTGCCCGACATCGCCCTTGGCCAACACTGCTTCAGCCCCCGCTTCGCGTACCTGACTGGCGGTAATATCAGCCTCGGCGTCGCTTGAAGCGTAGTTGATGACTACCGCCTTTGCGCCCTGCTCTGCAGCACCAACGGCGATCGCCCGGCCAAGGCCGGTCGAAGCGCCGGTCACCACCACCACGGCGTCCTGAAACGGAGGTGTCATCGCCATGCCGTCAATAGCCGCTGCCGCTGCCGGCTTCCCCGTCGGGCGCGACGCCGGGCACGCCGAGGAAGTCGTCGTCTTCGCCATACCAGTGGCGGAACTCGGCGAAGCCCGGGACACCGGCGAAGGTGCTCATCGCCATCGGGTCGCATTCGACATGGACCACTGCCGGCTTGCCGGACGCCAGAGCCCGCTCAACAGCGGGCGCGATGTCCTCGGCACGTTCGACATATTCGCCATGCGCGCCGAAGCTTTCGGCGGTCTTGTCGAAGCGCACTTCCGGGCTCCAGCGGGCTTCCGGCGTCGACGTATTCTCGCCGAAATTGGCCTTGTAGGACGCGGCCTCAAGGCCCCAGGCGTGGTCGACCCAGACGATGCAGATGATCGGCAGCTTCTTGCGCACTGCCGTTTCCAGCTCAGAGATGTGGAACATGAAAGCGCTGTCGCCGGTCAGCAGCACGACGCGGCGCTTGTCGCCAACAGCCATCTGCGCGCCCATCGCCATCGGGATACCATTGCCGATCGCCCCCCAGTTGGAACTCCACATCGCATCGCGCGGGGTGAACTGAACGAGGGCAGAGGCCCACATGCTGGCCCCGCCGCCATCGCGCACCATGATCGTGTCCTCCGGCAGAACCCTGGTCCCCTCGATTGCGACCTGGCCGGGATGGATCGGGAACGAGGTGTTCGGCACGGCGTCCATCAGCGCCTGTTTTGCCTCGTCGCGCGCGCTGGTCCAGGCGGGCAGGCCGGCCGGCAGCGCGCGCTTCATGCCCTCAAGCGCTTCATTCAACTGCGGCACGATATCGCGCAAATCGCCAACCATCGGCACATCGATCGGGCGGTTGACGCCAATCGCAGAAGCATCGCGCTCGACATAGATCCACTTGCGAGCCTCGTTGCCCTCTTTCCAGCTATGGCCCTTGCCGTAGTTCAGGGCCTCGCCCAGCTCGGTGCCGATGGCGAGCACCACGTCGGACTGGCTGGCGATTTCGGCACCAGCAGGCGAGCTATAGGGAAACGTCCTGTCATCCATGCCCGGCAGCACGGCCTCTACCGCATTGCTATAGAGGATCGGGCAGGCGAGCTTGCCGGCCAGTTCCGCCAGTTCCTCATGCATGCGCATGACAAAGCCGCCCTGGCCCAACAACAGCACCGGGTTTTTCGCACCCTCCAGAAGCGCCCGCGCTTCGGCCAGCGATTGCGCATCGGTGCGCTGGTTGACCAGGCGATAGCGCACCGCGGGCGGCGGCGGCGGCAGGTCGAATTTGGCGCCCAGCAAGTTCAGCGGAAATTCGATATAGGTCGGTCCCGGCACGCCTGATTGCGCCTGGCGGAAAGCCTCCTGGAAGATCTCGTCAGTCTGCTGCGGATATTCGATGATCCCGGTATATTTCACCGCGTTTTCGAACAAGGGCGGCTGGCTCATATATTGCATCTTGCCGCGCTTGACCTTCTGTTCGTAATAGCGCTGGCGATTGGCCATAAGGAACACGGCGGGCACGTTTTCCTTCATCAGGAAGCTTGCTCCCGCCGCGACATTGGCAACGCCCGGTCCCTTGTTCATGCACAGCATAACCGGCTTGCCGGTCATCCGGAAATAGCCGTCCGCCGTCAGCGCGCTGGCCTGTTCGTGGTGGGGCGAAACGATATTCATGCCGCGCCGCTCGGCCTCGATGAACAGACCGAAGAAGCTGGGGTCGGGAATGCCGAACAAAGTGTCGACACCTTCTGCCTGGACGAGGTCGACGATGCGTTCATAGATCGGTTGGGAGGTCATTGGTGGCTTGCCCTTCGGGTCTGCGATTGCGGGAATTCGTGCTGCCGATCTTATCAGCACGGGCGGGCGTTTGGGTCAAATTCTGGGTGAGTTTCGGACTGGTTTCCGGAAGAGTTAGTTGATGAAACACATGCGGGGTGAACGCTTTTGCCTTTCATGAACAAAGCCCCAGAATCACCAAGGCCGCGCTTGCTGGGCGCGGCCTTGGGATGGGGTGTGGTGGGCGTGCCTATCGGCATCGTCGGGGTCGGTTGGGTGGCATGGGCTGGAGTGTGGCAGGCTGGGGCGATGTAGGAAAGGTGCTGGTCAGATATCGACCCAGTTGCGGACCTTGATATTCGCCATGTTGCCGTCATGATGAGGCGATGGGCATACTCCGCCAATCACGAAGCGCAGCAAGTCAATTGAGGCTGATTTTCGTCACCGTTGCTTTCTTATCAGGAACGAGCGCGTGCGATGATGGGTCGCCTGCAGCGCCAGATGACAACGGGGAGTTTCGTGCCATTACTCAGGCAGCGTTCGCCGATGGCAAGCTTTGGCTGCTTGAGGATGACGGTAATCTTGTGTCCGTTTCGCCCGCTCAGGGGGAAACCGCACTGATAGACGTTGGTGGCAAGGTTTTGGATATTTGCAAGTCGCAAGGCCACCTTGCTGTGCTCATAGATGACAGCGGGACCTTAACGCTAAAAAGGGCTTCCATTGACGGCTGGGTCGAACTGAGTTCAGCTTCGTCTGGGGGCGACCGCCTAATCGCGATGGACTGCGAAACGGATCAAATAGGAGCTGTTTTGGTCACAAATAATCGTCTTATCGAAATGGCCGACGGTGAAGTGCGGTCGATTGGGCTAAGCAGTAACATCGAGCCCCCGTATGTTACGGCGACTGCTCTAGTCGCTGACGATGCTATCTGGCTCGGGCTCAATAACGGAGAATGGGGTGGCGGGCTTCACCGCATCTCTCGCGCGGGCGGCCAAGTCGAGACAATTGAACTGAACCGATCTGGCGAATTGTGCGGCGGTCCGCTGAACACCGATTGCGACCCTGTCAACGGTCTAGCTGCTTCACCTTGGAAGCCGAACTGCATGATGGCTGCCGTGGGATTGGTCCACATGATAGCACATGGCAGGCTTGTAGAGATTTGCGGTAACACAGTTCGGCGGCTCTATTTCAAGCCGTTTGAACCGCAACCCCCTCACAACACATTCGACGATGGAGAGCCTGCAAGCACGATTGCATTCTTTGGCCTAGCGCGAGTGCCGGCCGGAGTGATCGCCACGGGAATAGATGGGATTTATCGCTTTAACGAAGCACGCAATCCTCAGTTCCAGTCACTCCCTAAATTCCAAGAGATTGACGGCTACAGAGTTAGCTTTGACATTCCTGACGTCGTTATAGTCTTTACGGAAGTGAACGCACGAGCCTCCTTGAGCGGCTCGGTGCCATTGATGGCAGTCCGCTAACGTCCGTTTCCCATCCATTTGCGGACTACGCAACCATCACCCCCCTAAGCCGGTGTAGGAAACAGCTCCGGCTCCTTCGGGCGGAAATAAGCTTCGCTGAACGTCGCCGGTGCGCCCTCCTCCCCGATCAGGCGGGCGAATTTCTGGCCTTCGTAGGCGGCGGCGGCGAAGGGGCGGGCGGCCAGGGCGTCGCCGATGGTGAACAGTTGTGTGACTTTGCCTTCCAGCTGCCGCGCCAGCGAGTCCATGGGAAGCCGCCCGGTTGACAGCACCAGCGCGTCGACGTCAGTGATCACGCGTTCTTCCTCGGTGAAGGTGTCATAGACGGTCAGCTGGTGATCGCCGATCTGCCTGATCCAGGTTGCGGGGGTGAAGCTTATGTTTTTCATATCACGCAGCCTGGTGATGATGAAAGTGGCTTCCAGCGAATCGTATAGTCGCAGTGAGACCGGGGCAAAGCCGGGGGTCATGTAATCGAGCTGCCCGCCCTTTGCGGCGAGGCGTTCGGCGATGCCGGCGCTGGTGTGCAGGCCTTCGCCATCGAGCAACGTGATCCGCCCGACCGGCGGTTCGTTGCCCAGCAGGATCTCGTCGGGGCGATAGACCCAGTCCTGATCGAAGCCGGGAATATCGATATCGAGGAACGCGCTGCGCCCGCCCTGGCTGTAGCGCGCGCCGGTGGCGATGATCACCGCGTCGGGGGCTTCGGCCAGCACGCTTGCGGCGCTCGCTTCTTCGCCGCTTCGCACTGTCACGCCGAGCAAGTCCAGCTCACGCTGCCACCAGTCGATGGAATGGTGATAGAAGTCCCGATCCGGCAGGTCGGCCCACAAGGCCAGCGCGCCGCCAAGCCGTTCGCGCGCTTCGATCAGCACCACCTCATGGCCTTTCAGAGCGGCGACGCGGGCGGCTTCGAGGCCGCCCGGACCGCCGCCGACAATCACCACTTTGCCAGGTGTCGCCGCAGGCTCGAAGTGCTCGACGCCCCACAGCCTTTCGCGATAGGCGGCGGGGTTGATCGCGCAGCCCTGTGCGCCCTCATTGCCGGCGGCGCAGCAATAGTTGCAGGCGATGCAGATGCGGCTGCGATCCTCACGCCCGCGAAACGCGTTCTTGACCAGCTCCGGCTCGGCGATCAGCGCGCGGGTGGCGCCAACCATGTCGCACAGCCCCGAGGCAAGCGCTGCCTCGCCATCCTCGACCGAGGTCAGTCGGCCGAGCACGCTGAGCACCGGCACATCGCCCGCAGCTCCCCGCAAGGCTCCGACATAGGGTGCATACATATGCGGCTCGACGAACACCGGCGGCATGCCGATGCCAAGCTGGTTGGGCTCAATCGCGACGTCGAGATCGACGAAATCCAGCAGGCCCGCATCGCAGATCCGTTTGAGGATTTCGGCGGCCTCGGTCTGGTCATAGCCGCCCGGCAGCATCTCGTCGCAATTGAACCGCATACCGATGGCCATGTCCGGTCCGGCGCCTTCGCGGGTGGCCTCCAGCGCTTCGATCAGCACGCGCAGCCGGTTGTCCAAGCTCCCGCCATATTCATCCTCGCGGCGGTTGAAGAAGGGCGAGACGAAATGTTCGAGCACGGCGGCATGGGCGGCGTGCAATTCGATGCCGTCCCAGCCGGCCTCGCGCAGATGGGCCGCCGACTGGCGGAAAGCCGCGATCATCTGCGCGATCTCTTCGTGGTTCATCTCATGGGTGGAGAGCGCCTTTTCATACCATGCGGTCTGCACCGCAGAGGCGGCGAGCGATGGGGCAGGCGGGCTCAGCGGTTGCCACTGGCCAAGCGTGCCCCACCAATACCACAGCTGGCCAAAGATCTTGCCGCCCGCCTCATGCACCGCATCGGCCATCGCCTTGAAGGACGGCAGATTTTCCTCGGGGTAAGGCGAGGGCTGGTAGATCACGCCGCGGTCATGAACCACCAGGCTTGAGATAACGAGGCCGCAGCCTTCATCCTTCACCCGCTCGACATTGTAATGGCAGAAATCTTCTGACGGCATGGTCCCCACGGTCAGCGCTGTGCCATGCGGCGAGAAATAAAAGCGGTTGCGCACCTCCACCGGGCCAAGCTGGATTGGCGTGAATGTATGGGGGTATTTCGAGTGCTTGCCGTTCTGCCCTGCAGCCATGGCGCCTCTCCTATTGGGCGGTGAATCCACCATCGACCGGCATCACCGTGCCATTGGCGAAACTCGATTCCGGACCACACAGCCACACCACCGCCTCGGCGATTTCGCCGGGCAGGCCGAGCCGTCCGATCGGATCACCTTCCAGCAGCTGCGCAGTCATCTCGTCACTGATCGAGCGCTGCCACATTGGCGTGTTGATCATCCCTGGGCAGACCGCATTCACCCGGATGTTCTCGCGGGCATATTCGAGCGCTGCCGCTTTGGTCAGCCCGACAACGCCATGCTTGGCGGCAACATAGGCGACCATGCCCTTGGTCCCGACCAGACCGGCGGTGGACGCGCAATTGACGATGGTGCCGCCGCCTTGCTTGAGCATCTGCCTGATCTGGTGACGCATGCACAACCACACGCCTTTCAGATTGATCGAGACGATCCTGTCAAACTCCGCCTCTGCGTGATCAGCGGTCATCCCGCCTTCGCCATCGATGCCCGCGCCGTTGAACGCCGCATCCATCCGCGACCATTTCGAGACTGTTTGTGCCACCGCCGCCTCGACCGCCGTATCCTGGGAGACATCGCAGGCGATGAACATGCATTCGCCCAGCGGACGCAATTCCTCTTCCGCTTCTCTCCCTGCCTTCTCGTCCCGGTCGACCATTGCAATCGCATAACCCTTGCGGATGAAGGCTTGCGCTGTCGCTCGCCCGATCCCCGAACTGGCCCCGGTGACAAATGCGACCTTGCCTTGCTCACTCATGTTTCAATCCTTCCGCTAATCTGCGCACTCTATTCCATATTACGACGTTGTCGATCAGCACTTTGCGCCACTTCCCCCTTGCCCCCGGCCCGAAAAGCCTGACATGATCGCCCGTTATGCTGCGGCAGTACGAACTGATAGAGCGGGTCACCGCATATGACCCGGACGCGGATGAGGCGACTCTCAACCGCGCCTATGTCTATACTGTGCAGAAGCACGGCCTGCAGAAGCGGGCCTCGGGCGATCCCTATTTCAGCCACCCGATCGAAGTCGCCGGGCTGATGACCGAGTTGAAGCTCGACCAGGAAACCATCGTCACCGCGCTACTGCACGACACGGTAGAAGATACGCTGGCCACGATTGACGAGGTCGAGGAGCATTTCGGCCCCAATATCGCCAGGTTGGTCGACGGCGTCACCAAGCTCTCCAAGATCGAGGCGATGACCGAAAACGAGCGTGCGGCAGAGAATCTGCGCAAGCTGTTCCTCGCCATGAGCGAGGATATCCGCGTCCTCCTGGTCAAGCTTGCTGACCGGCTGCACAACATGCGCACGTTGCATTTCGTCCGCAGCGAGGAGAAGCGCCAGCGCATCTCACGCGAAACCATGGATATCTATGCGCCGCTCGCCGAGCGGGTCGGCATGTATGAATATATGCGCGAGATGCAGCTCCTCGCCTTCGAACAGCTTGAGCCCGAAGCCTATGCGACGATCACCGGCAGGCTCGCCCAGATCCGCACCCAGGAAGGCGGTCAGGTCGATGACATTGCTTTGGCGATCAAGCAGGCGCTGGCCGAGGCTGGTATCAAGGTCGAAGTCGCGGGCCGCGAGAAGCATCCATTTTCGATCTGGCGTAAGATGGCCGAACGCCATGTCAGTTTCGAGCAGATCACCGATATCATGGCGTTCCGCGTGCTCACTGAAAACGCGATCGACAGCTATAGGGCGCTCGGCGTGCTGCACCAGACCTGGCAGATGATTCCTGGCCGCTTCAAGGACTATATCTCGACGCCCAAGGCAAACGGCTACCGCTCGCTGCACACCGCGCTGATCTATGAGAACACCATGCGCATGGAAGTACAGATCCGCACGCAGGAGATGCACCATACCAATGAATTCGGCCTGGCCGCGCATTGGGCCTACAAGCAGGGTGATCGGCCGGATGGCCAGGTTGGCTGGCTACGCGACCTGATCGAAATCGTCGATGCCAGCCATGATGCCGATGAGTTGCTCGAACACACCAGGCTGGCTATCTACCAGGACCGGATATTTGCCTTCACCCCCAAGGGCGCGCTGTACCAGTTGCCGAAGGGAGCGACGGCGGTGGATTTCGCCTATGCGGTGCACACAGATCTTGGCAACACCGCCGTCGGCGCCAAGATCAACGGCCGGCACATGCCGCTGCGGGCCCAGCTCGGAAATGGCGATGTCGTTGAGGTCATCAAGAGCCGCAAGACTGAGCCGCAGCTGTCGTGGCTGAGTTTCGTCGTCACCGGCAAGGCCCGCGCGGCGATCCGCCGGTCGGTGCGCGCCAAGGAACGGCAGGAAGTCGCTGAGATCGGCGGCAAGCTGTTCGAAGAGATTGCAGCCAGGCTGCCGGTGAAGATCGGCAAGAAGGCGATCAAGGCCGCGGTCAAACGGCTGGACCTGAAGGACGAAGAAGATCTCATGTTCTCCGTTGGTGCGGGCAAGCTTGACGATGCCGAGGTGATGGACGCGCTGGTTCCCGGAAGCTCGGCGACGCTGGCCGAGCAGGGCGAATGGCCCACGGGAGACCTTGCCATCTCGATCCGCGGCTTGACGCCGGGCATGGCTTTCCACCTCGCCGATTGCTGCCACCCGGTTCCAGGCGACCGCATCGTCGGATTGCGCGAGCCCGGCAAGAAGGTTGAGGTCCACACGATCGACTGCCTCAGCCTGGCCAACGGTGTCGATAGCGACTGGCTTGACCTGTCATGGGGCGAACGTTCGACAGGCGCGATCGGCCGGCTGCGACTGGTATTGTTCGACCGGCCGGGCACACTGGCCGAGGTGACCGGAATCTTTGCCAGGAATCTGGCCAATGTCGTCAATCTGCAGTTGGTCCAGCGCGATGAACCGTTCGGCACATTCGAGGTCGATCTGGAAGTGAGCGACGTCGCTCACCTCACCCGCATCGCCGGCTCGCTGCGATCAAGCGAAGCAGTTGCCGAGGCCGTGCGGATTTAGACCACCGCGCGATCATGGCCATGCAATATCAGCCCCTTGCGCAAATCCAGCCGAGGCAATAGGGCGCAGGGCTTGCTCAGGCATGCGGAGCGGTGGCCGAGTGGTCGAAGGCGCACGCCTGGAAAGTGTGTATGCGGTAACCCGTATCGTGGGTTCGAATCCCACCCGCTCCGCCAACCATAAGGTATTGATATAGAAGGATTACATCCTTTGTAAAAAGGCGCGCTGTTCTGCGCCATTGCCGGGTCCATCCCGGTCAAGGGAGAGCCCTTCGATCGCATCAGCGTCGGCGTTCCGGCCGGTTTTCTCTGCGGGGCTTTTGTGCAGACCGGAATCGATTTGCCGCTGCGCCGCATAATCGCGAGGCTGCAATGCTTCCGTTCGAACGAAGGAGTAGCGGCGCCGAAGCGCCGCTGACATCGATGCTGTGGGCGGAAAAATCACTGAGCGGCGAAAAATTCGAGCTGCCGGTTCCATTCAATCGGCCAGTCTGCAGAACGCAATGATGCGGCATTGAGCGTGGCTGGCTGGGTTCCCGAGAGGATCGCCTCGACCAGCTGAGGGGCGATGAAGTTCAGTCGCACCACGCGCGAGACCCAGGAATCGTTGACCTTCTCGTTGCGGGCGATGGCGGCGATGTCGAGCTCGCCGGTACCAAGCTGCGCCCACCAGGAACGGGCGTGAATGAGTAGCTGAACCAGTCCCGGGTCAGGTGTGCCAGCGGTGGCGGGTCGGCCATTGCGATGTATCAGCCTGACCGCGCGTCCCGTGCGGGTCAGGCGAACCGATGAGGTCAGGGCAAGTGTGCCGTCCGCACTTTGTTTAGCCCCCAGTGTCTGTGCCATTGATTTTGTGTTTCTCTAAGATTGTTTCGGGCACTGGTGGGTGCATTGCGAGAGCGTGATGCGGGCGTATGTGGTTGTGTTGCGATAGCCACTGGTTGATGACGA
>JAQWKP010000184.1 GCA_029247785.1 Novosphingobium sp. | reverse complement strand
ACCCTTCGCGTCGAGCCCCTCATACCGGCGCTGCAAATCGAAAAATCCCGGCTGACCCATGGCGTAAACTCCCTCGCAAGCTCAGCATCCTTGAATCGGATTTTGACCGGATTGGAAAGGACCTATTTTTCGAGGTGGCCTTGATCCGGGATCCAGCTTCCTTTCGGACAGGCGGGCAAGAGAAGCGGGACCCCGGATCAAGTCCGGGGTGACGGGTGTGCTTGGGGATTTAGTGCACTGTCCCCGGAATTCGCTGGAATTCGCTGCGGAATTCAGGAGTTAAGTATACTGTCCCCGGAATTCTTCCTCCCGGAATTCTTCCCTGTCCCCGGAATTCTTCGGAATTTCGGGAATTTCCCTGCACCCGGAATTTCCAAGTAAAGTGGTGCAATAATTACAGAGGAATTGTATGAAATTGAGAGGCTATTGCATAGTTTCTTAAGGGAACGAATTTTCGATAATAAATCATCATATTGATAAACGGCCTTTATGAGCTCCTTACAAAGCGCAATTGCAATTTCTACTTCTTCACTGCTGATGTCGTCATAGGTTTTTGCCTCAACGTGCGCAGCGTCGTTTCCAAGCAGTCGTATTTCATCCATGGCATCAATGAGAGCCTTGGGAACTGTGATAAGGCTACCCAGCGAGATGATTCGCTTTCTTAAATCGCTTCCCTTCGCAGCACGGTCATCGCAGATTTCCTCGAGTGTCCGGCGCGAAAGGAGTGCCGCTCCGCGATAGCAATTTGCGGCATGGCATTCGATTGCTTCTCTTAGGCTACCCGCGACTCGTTCAGGTACGCTCGAAGCATCAAAGTCGATGGATTGATGTGGGAATGAAAATGCAAGCTCGCCAAGTTGTTCAGCGATAAATACCGGGGCCTTGCAGCTTGGGTTTGGGCAGTGCCTAATTCCATACCAAACAGGAACATTGAACGGCCCTTTGCCTTGCGTGTCCTTGAGTGAATAATCTAGCGAACCTCCGAGATGAGGCATGAAGCTGCCATTGTTTCCACAGTGTGGGCATCGGATTGGCACTGCGTTTCCATTGTACTGCCCTTTCCCGCCTTCCTTCAGAGCAGAAAGGTCAAAAATTTGGTAGGTCGCGCCAACCTTGAATCTAACCTTTGGCATTCTTCGTCCTCACAGGGTTTCCGTTGACAGGTGCAATAATCCTCAAACTCTCTCCCCCTATCCCAACCCCTCAATCAACCCCATCGTATCATGGTCCAGCATCGCGCTTGAATAGCGCCCCGTATAGGCGGTGTTGATCGCTTCGGGCTGGAATTCCGAGGCGTTGACGATGAAGATCATGTAGCCATTGGCCAGGAAGATGCCGAACTGGCGCATCAGCTCGTCGAGCGAGGGCACATCGACGCCGTGGCTGGCCAGCTCATAGCGGTAATGGGCGACAAGGTCGCGTTCATGCGCGCGGCGGTCGGGCACGTCGAGGGCGTTGGTGATGTGGTAGGTGATTTCCTGCATCACCGCCGATTTGTGCGGCAGAGAATCGAAGAAGCCCGGCTCGCCGTCGGTGTCGATATAGAGATTGCCGAGATGGGTGTCGCCATGGATCAGCGCATCAGGCTGCGACTTTGCAAACTTGCCGATGCGCTGGTTCGCCCGGATCATCCAGTCAAGATCGTGGAAGCATACAGAGGCGGCAGCGCCGCGCGAGCTGTCGACATAGCCCGCCCATATGTCGGGCACCAGGATGCTGTCAAAATGGGTGGAATCGGCGGTATGCGTCGCCCAGTCAAAGCGCCCGCCGGGCTCGAACTCGCTCGCCTTGCCATAGGTCATCGCGTGGTGCTGGGCGAGGCGGGTCAGCCGCTTGGCCACCAGGTCCGGCGCTTGCGGCTTTTGCGGATGGAGGAACTCGACCCCGCGCGCGACAAGGTCGTCCATGATGATAATGCCCTGCGCCGCTTCCTCGTCGAAACCGGCGAAATGGCAGGCGGGAAAGCGCAGGGGCGTATGCGGCAGGACATCGGCATAGGCGTGTACTTCCTGCTTGTGCATATAGGGCATCATCCGGCTGTGCGCCTCAAACCCGCCCTTGACGATCACGCGCTCGGGAATGCCCGCCGCCTTGCCCGCCGCATCGACATCAAGCCGCATGCGGATCTTGGTGCAGGTGCCGTTATTGACGTCGAGAATCTCGGATTCACGCAATGTGATACCGGGGTTCCAGCTTTGCAGCGCGGCCTCAAGCCAGGGAGTGGAAAGGCCGTCCAGCATGGTTGGCAGCGGATATAGGTTTGCATTGCTTGTCATGTGATGCATCCTGCAATTCGATCCGCAACAAGACAAGCGGGCAGTTGCACAACCGGAGGGGTAATGAGCGAATTTGACGTCGGCACGAAGAACCTGATCCTGGAAAAGGACGGCCCGATCCTGTGGTGCACGATCGACCGGCCGAATGCGCGCAACGCGCTGACCCCGGCAATGTATTTCGGGATCAAGCGCGCGGTGCGGATCGCCAACGGGTTTGACGAGCCGACCGCGCTGATCCTCACCGGCACCGGCGACGTGTTCGCGCCGGGCGGCGATCTGGGCGGGCGCTATGAGGAAGGCGACGAGCATGTGCCCGAGGGGCTGACCTATGACATCCTGCCGTTCGTCGCGATCCGCGAGAGCATGGCCCCGGTGATCTCGGCCGTGAACGGGATCTGCCAGGGCGGCGGGCTGCTCTGCGCGATGATGTCCGACATCGCCGTGGTCAGCGATCGCTCCACCTTTCGCGTACCGGAATTGCTGCGCGGGATCATCGATGCGACATATGCGGCGATCCTGCCGGCTCACGTCGGCATGGCCCGCGCGCGTGACCTGATAGTCTCATGCCGCAAGATTGACGCCGAAGAAGCCTATCGTATCGGCCTGGTCTCACGGATGGTCCCGCATGAGCAATTGCGCGAGGAAGCGCTGAAAGCGGCTTGCGAGATTTTGCGCACCGCGCCCGAAGCGCGCGCTCATTCCAAGCGCATGCTCAACCATCAATATGCGACAATCGACTATGAAACGATGTTCGCCTCGCTGATGCATGGCAATGAACCGCGCGAGGGCATGGAAGCCTTCATGGAAAAACGCGAGCCGAAATGGATTCCGAAGGGCCTGCCGGCTTGAGGGTGCGCTGACCGGGCGGTAGTCTGGTCCGAACAGACGAAAAGGGGTGAGTATGATGCGCAAGTGGTGGATCAAAGGTGGTCTGTTGGTGTCATTGTTTCTGGGCACAGCACCGGCCCACGCGGCTTATTCGGAAAGCTGCGACACCGAGGCGGTGCAGGCCATGGCCCCGGACGGCGTGACCGTTGCCTTCGCCACCCGCGAAGTCTTCGCCGACCGCGACGATGTCTACAAGGAAGCGAACTGGGGCTGCCATGTCTATGGCTATGTAACCAACACCGATCCGGGGCCCAACAAGGTGCTGTTTACGCTTGCTTTGCCGGACAATTATACCGGCCGCTACGTGTTTTTGGGGATTGGCGGCGCGGCGGGCAAATTGCCGAAAATGGAACGGCGGCTGCTCGCCAAAGGCTATGCGCTGGCCGGAACCGATGCCGGCACCGCCGCCAAGAGCATCGCCGATTTCAGCTTCATGTCGGATGAGGCAAAGCTGACCGATTTCATCTGGCGCGGGGTCAAGACATCTTCGGCAGCGACCCAGGCGATCACCCGGCGCTATTACGGCAAGGACAAGCTCTATCGCTATATCAGCGGCTGTTCGGGCGGCGGCCAGATGGGGCTGGGCAATGCGCGGCGCTTCGGGGGCGAGAATTTCGATGGATTCCTGGTCGGGGCGACGCCGTTCCAGGGCTCGCTGTACCTGCCCAACGTCATGCGCCTGGCCGCGCATGTCCAGAACAAGCCCTCAGGCTGGATACCGCCCGAGCTGATTGAGCAGGCAGGCAAGGCGATCCTCGCCGCCTATGACGATGTCGACGGCGCCCGCGACGGGTTGATCCGCGACCAGCGCAATATCGAAAGCTTCGACGACGATATCCTGCGCAAATCCGGTTTCAGCGAGGATCAGGTCGAGACTTTCAACCTGATTCGAAACACCTATCAATTCCCCTCTGGTGGCAATGCGGATGACGGAAAACACGCCGGCTTTCCCTTCACCGATATTTCCGGCTGGAGCCGCTTTCTGCTGGGCCGCGTTCCTCCGCCATGGGCAGACACACGCACTGGCTCTCCGGCGGACATGCTGCAGCGCGGCGTCGCTTTCATCCACATCATGACCGATACCAAGACTCGCGCGGTTTCGCCCGACACGGATTATTGGAAAGTTAGTGACTTCAAGGAGATGGTCCGCCTCACGTCCAATGACGGGGTGACTATGCCGTTTGACGATCCGATGGATTTCTCGACCCTGGCCAATAGCGGTTCGAAGATGATCATCTGGCATGGGGTTAATGACGAATCGATGAGCTATCTCGAATCGCTGTCAGGCTATGAGGCGCTGCGGACCCGGTTCGCCGGCAGCGACGAGTGGCTGCAATATGTGGCCTTCCCGGGCATGTGGCATTGTCGCGGCGGGACCGGCCCGACCGACCATGTCGAACAGATGCTCGAAGCGATGATCGCCTGGGTGGAAAAAGGCGAGAAGCCCAGCTCGATCGTCGCCAATCGCTATCTCTATGAAAAGGGCCGGACGCGTTCTTTCCTGATCTGCACCGAACCGAAGCGGGCGCATCTCAAGCAAGCCGGGCTCGATCCGGACGACGCGGACAACTGGGAATGCCGGGAGACCTGAAATGGATATCGTCGATGCCCAAATTCACATGGGGCCGGGCGGGATCGACCCAATCCTGAAGGCAATGGATGCGCTTGGCATCGCCGGGGTGCTGGTCGACGAATATTGGCTGACCGACTTCGCCAACAGACCGCACCACTTGCTGCCTGGCGGGGCGCAGCGCCCGGTGGGGCCTACCGCCGAGCTGGCAGCGCAGCTCCATCCCGAGCGGTTCTCCTGGCTGCTCCGGGTCAACCGGCTCGATCCTGATCATGGCTCGGTCGTCACACATGTTCGCGATGCACCCGGCGGCAGGGCGCTGAGGATCGATCCTGGGCTCTCCCCCTATGAATTGTGGCAATTCGGCGAGGGCGGCTATGACCACATCCTCAAATCGGCTTCCGAAGCCGGCCTTCCGCTGTTCGTCTTCGCGCCCGACAGTCCCGATGCTTTCGTCCGTGCGGCCCGGAACTTTCCCGAGCTGAGCATCGTCGTCGATCATTGCGGACTCTACAGCAATTCGATGCGAACCGGCTTCGCCGAGCGCGAGCCGCTGGACGCCAAGCAGCAGCTGGCCCTGTTCGAGCAGGTGCTTGTCCTGTCCGAATTTTCCAATGTCGCGCTCAAATGGGGCCATGCCTCGGCGATGTTCGACCAGCCCGCATGGCCGGGCGAAGGGCTGTGGCCGATCCTGCACCATGTCATTTCGGCCTTTGGTGCGAACCGGGTGATGTGGGCGAGCGATTTTTCGGTCAATCAACGCGGCGAGAGCTGGGCGGATTTGCTCTACGGTGTGAAAGCGGACCCGGGCCTTGGCGAAGATGGGCGGGCTGCTGTGTTGGG
>JAQWKP010000180.1 GCA_029247785.1 Novosphingobium sp. | reverse complement strand
TGCGGCTCATAGACCAACCGCATCTGGTCATACTCAAGCGCCCGGCCCAAGTCCTGCTCGAGCTGGAGACGGCGTTCGGAATCGGCATGCAGATCGGCGGAATAGAATCGGAACTGGCCGCGCCCACCTCCCTTTGCCGCATAGAGCGCAAGATCGGCATTTCGCACCAGCGTCTCAGTGTCGACGCCATCATAGGGAGCAATCGCAACCCCGATGGAAGCACCAATGATGCAATGGCCCTCTTCCAGGGAATAGGGCTGAGAGACGATCGCGATGATTTTCTTGGCGATCTCACCAAGATAACCGCGATCGTCGAGATCAGGCAGGATTACCTGGAATTCGTCGCCGCCAATGCGTCCAATCTCATAGCGGCTATCAACGACCGACAGCATGCGCGCGGCAACCTGCTTTAACAGAGCGTCACCGGCGGGGTGACCGAACGTATCATTGACCTGCTTGAAACGGTCGAGATCGATCATCATGATCGCGCAATTTCGCTTAGCCAAGGCACAAGCTGGCAAGGTCTCTTCTAGCCGCCCTGTCATGCGGTTGCGATTGGCAAGACCCGTTAACGTATCGTACATCGCCAGCCGCGAAGCATCGCGCTTACTCGCATAGCTTTCGGTCACATCCGAGCCATTCCCGCAAAAGCCGATGAAATCGCCCATCTCGGAGAATTGCGGTCGGCCGGAAATCGACCACCAGATATCCTCCTCAACCTGTCCTTCAGGCCTGACAGAGGTGACGACAAGTTCGGAAAATGTCTTGCGGGAATTCAGCAATAGCGGAAGCGTTCGTTCCTGTTGCTTGCTGTCATCCTCATCGCGCACGATGACGAAAAGCGAGTAAAATGTCTGGCCCATCAACTCACTGCGGTTCTTGCCCAACTGCTGCGCGACATACTCCGATATGTAGGTGATCACACCCTTGTCATCGGTCGACCAGAACCAACCAAGCCCGCTCGCTTCGTAGTCGAGCAGGAGTTGGGTCGCCAATTTGAGTTCATCGGCGGGCAGGGATGGCTGAGCCGGACGCACATCGTCGTCCGGCTTGCCTCCAAACAATCCGCGAAGCTTCCCAAAACTAGATTTTTCCAATGCTGACAAGGCTATACCTAACACGACAAGTCGATTTTCCAACTGCCAGGAAATCCTACAGATATAGAGTTGACGAAGGCCTAACCTTTCGTCGCTTTTGGCGGTAACTCAGCCAGCCTTGCGCAGCCGGACGGAATTTCCAGCCTCGGCGGGGCGCCGTGACTGCGCAACTGCGACGCCTCCATTGTCGTCAAGCTCCAGTACCACAGCGAACTCAACGCCCATGCGATCTTCCTTGGACCAACGAGCGGTGGCCTTGATGACATTGCCTTTTGACAGATGAATCTCGAATTCGGTGCCAGGCGGTACGTTCCACAAGCCTTCAATCATTGCGCCAGTCGTCGAGATATTCCGGATTGTACCGTTATACTTGTGCGTGCCGTGCTGCATCAACACCTTTCGAAGCATCGTCTGGCGCGGTGCCCTGGCCGAACGCGGACCGCGCGCAACCGCGTTCAGCCCAGTGCGCAAGCGTTCCGTGGCGGTCTCTGGCGTCAGCGGTTTTTCGTAAATGAAGCCCTGGATGTGGCTGCAACCGAGCGCCCTGATGAGGTCGAGTTCGTCGAGCGTCTCGACGCCTTCCGCTGTCGTCTCCATGCCAAGCGATTCGGCGAGGTTGACGATCGAGGCAATGATGGCGCCATTGCGGCTCCCGGCGACCGTAGCTCCGCGCACAAAGCTCTGATCGATCTTGATCTTGTCGAAGGGTGCCTGCTTGAGATAGCCGAGCGATGAGTAGCCGGTTCCGAAATCGTCCAGAGCCAGGCGCGTGCCAAGCCCCTTGAGCGCAGCGAACATCGATGCGGTCGACTTGTCGTCATTGAGGAATACACTCTCCGTGATTTCCAGTTCGAGCTGCCCCGGATCGATCCCTGACGAGGCAATGGCGTTGGCTACGATCGTGGGCAAAGCCGGGTTTGCGAACTGCAATGCGGAAACATTGACCGCAATCCGGATCGAATCGGGCCATTGCGCAAGGTCATGGCAAGCAGTGCGCAGCACCCATTCGCCAATATGGGTGATCAGCCCGGTATCTTCGGCGACCGGGATGAACTTTGCTGGCGAAAGATAACCATGCTCCGGGTGGTTCCAGCGGATCAGTGCTTCGAACCCAGAAATCTTCTCCGTCATCGTATTGACTTGCGGTTGGTAGTGAAGCTCGAATTCGCTGGCGGCAATGGCATCGCGCAGGTCCTGCTCGAGCTGCTGGCGTTCCTTTGCTTCGCTATGAAGGTCCTCCGCGTAGAAATGGTAGCGACCGCGTCCGCCGTCCTTCGCCGCATAGAGCGCGAGGTCAGCGTTGCGGATCAGCTCTTCGGAAGTCGTTCCATCGTCGGCGTAGACCGCGATACCGGTGGAAGCACCGATCGTCACCCGCTTCCCATCGATTGAATAGGGCTGGGACAGACTGTCGATAATGCGTTGACCAAGCTGCCTCAGATCATCTCGCGACACTCGCCCGGGCAGGATAACCTGGAATTCGTCGCCGCCGAGCCGTCCGACTCTGCCGGCCTCGCCGACGGTCGTCTTGAGCCTGTCCGCAACCTGCTTGAGCAGCGCATCGCCGGTGGGATGGCCCATCGTATCATTGACCTGCTTGAAGCGATCGAGATCCAGCAGGAAGATCGAACAAATGCGGCTTTCCTCGCGCGGAGAGCTGAGGATCTTTTCTAGCCATTCCGACATCTGAAACCGGTTGGCCAGCTTGGTGAGCGAGTCGAAACGGGCCAACTCGGTCACATGTCGTTGCGATTTGCGAGTCTCTGTCAGATCGGTACCTGATCCACGGAAACCCAAGAAATTGTTGAATTTGTCGAGCGCCGGTCGACCGGTGACTGACCACCAGCGCTCCTCCTCTTCGCCGGTTGCCGCAAGAGCCGGCAAGTCCTGAAAGGAGGATCGGGTCGACAGGTGAAACACCAGCGTCCGCTCGGTCTCCTGTTCCTGGGAATTGAGAATGAAGAGATTGGTGAAGGGTTCGCCGATCAGCGCGGCGGGTTTCTGGCCAAGCTGCTTGGCAATGTTCGGCGAGATATAGGCGATCAAACCGTGGCGGTCCGTTTCCCAGAACCAGCCTTGCCCGGTCGCCTCATACTCACTCAGCATGGCACTGGCGCGGCGTTGCTCGCGTTCCCGTTCGGTCTCCAGCTCCCGCTGCCACGCATCATATCGGGCTCGCATGATCGATATGCAGAGACCCCCCAAGGCCGCAGAACAACAAGGCGAGCAGCGAAGCTGTCGTACTGCCGAAAACCGAAGCACCGGCCCACATGCCAAGCATTGCCACGACAAGCGAAATCAGCCGACCGTTCAGCAAGGTGGCGGCGACCAGGCTGAGCATCGCTAGAGCCGGAACGGTCATGTCCCAACCGAGGGTCTCCTGGTCAAAGGTCCAGCGGGATAGCGCAATGCCGAGAAAGAATGTGGGCAGACCGATGGCCGCAAACATGACAGCGTAGCCATACCGGCGTTCAGCTTGCAATTTCCGCTCAAGCTTGAGGAAGAGCCTGGAGCAGGCGGCGAGGACAATCGCTGATAGTGCCATGATGGCACTTATCCCGCTCGGCAGAGACCATGAGGTCAGGGCTAGATACAGCAGCGCGGCGACAATGCATGGCGCAAACAAGAGCCAGTGCGGAGAAACGTGGAAGTGGAGCGGGTCATCGACCCACTGGGACGATGCAGCAAGCTTTCTGGAGCTCGCTCCAGCCAATTTCGTCTTCGATATGGGCTTGGCTTTGGTCTTGCCCGATTTGGCAGGCGCAAGCCGACGCACCGCGCCCGATGCCGCGGAGATGCCTTGCCGACGATCGCCTTCGCCCTTCATAAAAGCCTAATGCCCCAAACCCGCTTGAAAAAGCGTTAAGCAAGTTCATTCAGAAGCTGAATATTTTCCGGTCGGGCAATGGACGAATCCACACTTGCGCCAAACCAGCTCGCTTTGCCTGCGCAACAACTCGTGGTTTGTCTGGGATTCTCGCCGTTTGGCTCTTGCCAGACCAAGTATCGCCGTGCTTGCTAGAGAGCAGGTGGTTGGTGGGTGCCGATCATAGGGAGTGAATGGGTGAGGCAGGTTGCAATCGTCGGCTCTGGCCCGGCGGGATATTACACAGCGGAAGCCGCATTGAAGCTGTGGGGTGATGAGGTTCAGGTCGATATTTTCGACTGTCTGCCCGTCCCTTATGGCCTGATCCGCAGCGGAGTTGCGCCAGACCACCAGTCAATCAAGGCAGTTTCGCGGCGCTATGAGAAGACCAGCCTTGCCGAGAACGTCCGGTTCGTCGGGAATGTCATGGTCGGAACGGACATATCCGTAGCCGAGCTACAGGAACTCTATGACGCCGTGGTGCTCGCGACCGGAGCTCCGCGTGACCGCCTGGTCGGCCTGCCCGGCGAAGATCTTGGCAATGTCTTTGGCAGCGCGGCCTTCGTCGGCTGGTATAACGGCCATCCTGAATTCGAGGCGCTCGCTCCTGATCTGTCCGACAAGACCGCTGTCGTCGTGGGCAATGGCAATGTCGCGCTTGATGTCGCGCGCATTCTGGCCAAGACGCGCGAGGAGTTCGATGGCAGCGATATTGTCGTCAATGCACTGAACATGCTTGAGGCTTCCAGCATCGACAAAATCGTCGTGCTTGGCCGCAGAGGCCCTCACCAGATCGCGATGACGCCCAAGGAGCTGGGCGAGCTCGGCCATTTGCACCGCGCCAGCCCCCGCATTGAACCAGCCGACCTTCCCGAGGAAGGCGAAGACGCGCTGCTCGAACCAGGCCAGCGCAAGTCAGTCAATCATCTGCGGGCCTATGCCGCGCTTGGCGACGAAGACCGCGCGGGCAAGGCAATTGATATGGAGTTCGATTTCTTCGCTTCGCCCAAGGCGATTCTAGGCGATGACCGAGTCGAGGCGATTGAGGTTGAGCGCACCAAGCTGGAAAACAACCGCGCTGTCGGCACTGGCGAGATTTACACGATCCCCACCGGGCTGGTGGTAATCTGCATCGGCTATCAGACCTCACCGATCCCCGACGTGCCGTTCGACACCGATGCAGGGCGCTTCGCCAATGATGATGGTCGTATCCTGCCAGGCCTCTTTTGCGTCGGCTGGGCCAGGCGCGGTCCGTCTGGGACGATCGGCACAAACAAGCCCGACGGTTTCGGTATCATCGACATAATCGCCGAGGACATCGGCACCGGCTCCGGCAAGCAAGGTCCCGTCGGCTTCGACGCACTTGCAGCCGAACGCGGACTCAACTGCGTCACATTCGAGGACTGGCAGAAGATCGACGAAGCCGAAATCGCTCGCGCCCGGGAAGGCTCGCCGCGCGAAAAATTCGTGAAAGTCGATGAGATGATCGGGGCGGCGGGGAAAGGCTGAGGCTCCTTAGCCCCGAGAGCTGGCTCAATCCGCCCTGATATTTCCGATTGCCGCAATCCGTTCGAAGCTACGCTCGCGTACAGCCATCTTGCCTTCGCCGCGCATGCCAAAATTCAATTCCACGGATTTGAAGAACAGGCGCGAACGGCGCTGCGCCTTGATCTGGCCCCATGGCACGAAGAATGGCCTTTGGAACGGACCCAACAGCCGCATCACCGATATCCGCAAGCCTGTCGCGCAGATCTCGAATCTCAGGCAGTTGTTATAACCAACCACGCCGATCCGCGCCGACTGCAAACTGAGAACCTCGACAGGCGGCTCTGGATGGTCTGGATAAGCACGCTCCAGCTTGCTCCAGCCTGACATCTTTCCAAGCAGGCCAGTGATCCCCAGCCACATCGCGCTGAACGCGACGAAAAATCCGACGATAATGATCGGGACCAGCGTCTCGTTGGACATGTCCCCGAAACCCCGCCTACCCGCTAGACCCGCATCGGCATTAGCACATAGAGTGCCGGGCTCTTCTCGTCTTGGCGAATCAGCGTTGGGGCGCCAGCATCGGCAAGGTGCAGCTCGATATGGTCGCCCTCGAACTGGTTGAGGATGTCCTTGAGATAATTGGCGTTGAAACCAATCTCGATCCCGTCTGAACCATATTCGGCGGGCAATTCCTCGGCGGCGGTGCCGTTATCGGGCGAGGTCACGGAGAGGGTCACCTTGTCGCTATCTAGCGCCATCTTCACCGCCCGCGTCTTCTCGGTCGCGATCGTCGCGACGCGGTCGACGCCTTCGAACAGGCTCTTCGGATCGACTTTGAGCAGCTTGTCATTACCAGTCGGGATCACCCGCGTGTAATCGGGGAAAGTGCCGTCTATCAGTTTGCTGGTCAGCACCACACCGTTCTCGCCGCCCATGGTGAAACGGATCTTCGAAGCGGACAGGTCAATCTCGACATTGGTGTCGAGCGCCTCTTCGAGCAGCTTGCGTAGCTCGCCAACGCATTTACGCGGCACGATCACATCGGGCATGCCGTCAGCCCCGTCAGGGCGCTTGAGAGTATAGCGCGCGAGCCGATGCCCATCGGTGGCGGCGGCCTTCAGCTCTTCGTCGCTCACATGCAGGAAGATGCCGTTGAGGTAATAGCGCGTTTCCTCGGTCGATATCGCAAAGCGAGTGCCATCGATCAGCTGGGCCAGCGTTGCCGCCGGTATTTCGAAACTGGTCGGCAGTTCGCCTTCGACGATCACCGGGAAATCATCGCGCGGCAAAGTCGGCAACTGGAACCGGCTACGTCCGGCTTTCACCGTCATGCGGTTGTCAGCGGCTTCAAGACTGACCTGGCTACCCTCAGGCAGTTTGCGGGCAATATCGAACAGCAGATGCGCCGACACGGTGATCGCGCCGGCGGTATCAACCGAAACCGCGCTCAGCATTTCGACCACTTGCAGATCAAGGTCAGTCGCCATGATCCTGAGAGTGCCGTCGGACGCAGCCTCGATCAGCACATTGGACAGGATCGGGATGGTGTTACGCCGTTCAACCACCGACTGCACATGGGACAGGCAGCGCAGCAGGGTCGCACGTTCAATTGTCGCCTTCATGATTGTCTTACGTCCCCCTTAGGCCGCAGTCGGGCCCGTTTACGTCGCAAGTTCGGACAATCATCTCTAGCGCGGGCACACCATGCGGCAAGCGCCAACTGGCGTATGGGGGGAGATTCTGGGGATAAATGGGAGATTTACGGGGTGTGCTTCCCCTAGAGCATCGCCATGCCGCCATTCACATGGATCGTCTGTCCAGTGATGTAGCCCGCCTCGCGGCTGGCGAGATAGGCAACGGCGGCAGCGATGTCCTCGCCCTCGCCCATCCGACCCATCGGAATACGTGCGTTTAGCGCCTCTTTCTGGGCATCGGGCAGCACCTCGGTCATGGCCGTGCGGATGAAGCCGGGGGCGACACAGTTGACGGTAATGTTCCGGCTGGCGAGTTCCTGACCGAGGCTCTTGGACATGGCGGTAAGCCCGCCCTTGGCAGCGGCGTAATTCATTTGGCCGGGGTTGCCCGTCGTCCCCACCACCGAGGTAATTGTGATAATCCGCCCGAATTTCGCCTTCATCATCGGCCTTGCGGCAGCGCGCATCAGGCGGAAGGCGGCTTCGAGATTGATGCGCATCACCGCGTCCCATTCCTCGTCCTTCATCCGCATCGCGAGATTGTCGCGAGTGATGCCCGCATTGTTGACGAGGATATCGATCCCGCCGAGCGAATCTATCGCCGCCGGCATCAGCTTTTCGACCTCATCCGGGTTCGAAAGGTCACATTTGATCGCGACGTGATCGACTTCCTGCAAATGCTGCGGGGTATGCTCGTCAAGTTCGTCGCGAAACACGCGCAGCTTGTCCGCATTCGAGCCTGACACCGCCAGCCTTGCACCCTGCGCTGCCAGCCCCCGCGCAATCGCCGAGCCGATTCCGCCTGACGCACCGGTTACAAGGGCATTCATGCCGTGAAGGTCGAACATTATTGCGTTTCCTCGCTTGAGTTTTTGGCGAATTTTTCGGCGGCGATATCCGCCATCATGCGGGCACCGAGCAGGGCACCGAAGAATTCGGAACTCGGCCGGTCGGTTGGCAGGCCGGCCTGAATGACCAGGAGGCCAAGATAAGTCTTGTCCTCATCCGACATTTCCGGCCCTTCTTCTCCAGCCATCGACGCTTCGATCCCGGGACCGAGTGTGGCGCGCAAACGCGTCTGGTCGGCATTTTCAAGCGTGGCGTTCAGCGAGACCATCTGCTCCGGGGTCAGGGGAGTTTTCAATTCCAGGGCATGCGCAAGCATGTTCGACAGGCGATAGTAAACCGCATTTGTGATGGCGTCGGGTGGCCATGAATGGAGACCGGCGCATGCAACGGCGCGAGTTGCGATCGCGTTGACATGGGCGTCCGAGGCGTCCTCTTGTTCGAGAGAGGCGGCGGTAAAACCGGAATAATAATCGGCGAAGACCTGTTGCTGCTCTGCCGTGTAGCCACCAAGGATACATTCGAGGCCGTTCGCCGCTTGCGACGGGCTGGACGCGAGCAGTGCTCCGAGTACTGCCACGCCACTCAACAGGTTTCGCCTCTTCATTTCCATCCTCAAATTCCGGCAGACCTCATGCTTACTGGCTTTACAGCGCCTTCGCCAGTTCCTCGATCTCGTCCATGGTGACGAGGCTGGTCACCGCGACATCGCCCGCGCTGCGTTTGATCATCGGGGCAAGCACCTTGCCGCCCAGCTCGACGAAATGCTCAACGCCGGCCTCAGCCATCGCCGCCGCGCTTTCGCGCCAGCGCACGCGGCCAGTGACCTGTTCGACAAGCAGGCGTTGCTCTTCGGCTGGATCGGTCACCATCGCAGCCGTTACATTGGCGAAGAGCGGCACATGCAGGGGGCCGGGAGGTGTGTTTTCCAGAGCCTCGGCCATGGCGTCGGCAGCAGGCTGCATCAGTGAGCAATGGAACGGGGCTGAGACCGGAAGCAGCAAGCCGCGCTTGATGCCGTACTCCTTGACCAGCGCGATCGCCCGCTCAATCGCCCCGGTGTGACCGGAAATGACGACCTGCGAAGGATCGTTGTCATTGGCGACGGTACAGACCTCTCCCTGTGTGGCGGCATCGGCAAGCGCCTGCGCCTTTTCAAGATCCGCACCGAGCAGTGCTGCCATCGCGCCGACGCCAACCGGCACCGCGGCCTGCATCGCCTTGCCGCGCAGCTTCAGCAGGCGAGCGGTGTCGGCAAGGCTGAAAGCACCGGCAGCGCAAAGCGCGGTATATTCGCCAAGGCTGTGGCCAGCGACAAAGTCGCATTTGTCAGCGAGCACGATACCGCAGTCCTTTTCGAGCACGCGCAGCACGGCGATGGCATTGGCCATGATCGCCGGCTGGCCGTTCTCGGTCAGCATAAGCTCATCGTCCGGACCCTCGCGCATGATCCGTGACAGGGCCTGGCCTAGCGCGTCATCGACTTCTTCAAAGACTTCGCGCGCGGCGGTGCTGGATTCGGAAAGATCGGCGCCCATGCCGACCTTCTGGCTGCCCTGCCCCGGAAAAACGAATGCTCGCATGCCCAACTCTCCCTTTCCGGCTCCCACCGAAATCAGCGTTCCAAGACGCCGAGTATGACAAATATGACGTGGCGCGGCGAACTATTGCCCTTCGACGCGTCCCGCAAGCCCAAAGGGGACAATCTTGTTGGCGGGATCATGACCGATATCGGCCTCACCAAGGAAGCGCAGATCGTGCCGCTCGCACCAGCTGCGGGCGATTTCCTGTACTTCTGCGCCGAATGGGCGGTCGTTTTCCGGTATGTCGCTCACTCGCCCCAACCGCAGCCCGGCGATTCCGCCGAGGTGAGCGGTGACATGGAAGAACAGTCGATCGACCGCATAGAGATGTTCGCTCACCTCCTCGATCATCACGACATGGCCGGCCAATCCCGGCATCAGCGGTGTCCCGCACAGCATGGCGAGCGTCGTCAGGTTAAAGGCTACTGTCGGATGCGTATCCAGTGACGCTTCGAGCCCTGAGCGATCTCCGCCAAAATATGCCAGCACTCGCCTGACCGCTTCTTCCCCGCCCTCACGGCGGATGTCGACCGGCATCGGTGCATGCACGGGATGACCGATGCACTCGCGATAGAGCCCGCCCAGCAAATATCCGCCATCCGAATAGCCGAGGAATTGCTTGCCTTGCGCAGCGTGGCCGAACTGGCGTAGCGCGTCCTGCGCAATCCGGCACGCGCCATAGCCACCTCGCGCAAACCACACGAAATCCACCGCAGGATCATTGGCACATTCGACCAATGCCGCCTGTCGCACTGCGTCGGAACCGGCGAAATGGCCGTCCTGCTCAAAGCATTGCGAATGGAACGTGAGCTCGATGTCGGGGAATTCGGCACTCGCCAGCGCGATCACACGCGCGGCATCATCTTGCGTGATCGGGGTGGAGGGAGCGCAGATCGCGATACGGGGCATGTCCTCTTGCTAGACCCTTTCGGCATTCCCGCGAAAGCGGGAATCCCGCTTGTCCACGCCAGAATTAGCAGGATTCCTGCTTTCGCGGGAATGACGGTTGAGTTTGTGAGAGGCTCAGCATACCTCGAAATACATGACCACAAGCGACTCCCTCACCGCACATCCCTGGTTCTTCTGCGGCATCGGCGGTTCCGGGATGCTGCCGCTGGCACTGATCCTCAAGGGCCTGGGCGCTGAAGTCGCAGGCTCCGATCGCAGCCGCGACCAAGGCAGGCTGGCCGAGAAATTCGCCTGGCTGGAAGACCAGGGCTTCACCCTGTTCCCGCAGGACGGCAGTGGCATCACCAAGCCTGACCAGACTCTGGTTGCTTCAGCGGCGATCGAGGACACCGTGCCCGAGATCGTTCGCGCAAAGGAACTGGGCTGCGCGCGGATGAGCCGGGCAGATTTGCTCGCAACCCTGTTCAACGCAGCGCCCCATTCCATCGCAATCGGCGGGACCAGCGGCAAATCGACCGTTACCGGCATGGCAGGCTGGATCATGACCGAAGCAGGCCGCGATCCGACGATCATGAACGGCGCGGTGATGAAGAACTTCGCCGGCCCCGGCGCGCCTTTTGCCAGCGCGCGGGTGGGACAGGGCGGCATATTCGTTTCCGAGGTCGACGAAAGCGACGGCTCCATCGCGCTATACCGGCCCGAAGTGGCGGTGCTGCTTAACGTGTCGCTCGATCACAAGGGGATGGACGAGTTACGTGCGCTGTTCGGCGACTTTCTAGCGGCGAGCAAGATTGCGGTCGTCAATGCCGACAATCCCGAAGCTCTGGGCCTGTTACCACATGCCCGCCATGCTCTGACATTCGGCATCGAGCAGGAAAAAGCGCAGATCGGAATAAAGCCGGGCAGCATCGCCGACGGCCCCACTCGCCAGGCCGCACTGGTGATCGACCGCCACGATGGCAGCGAGCATCCGCTCACACTCAACCTGCCGGGGCAGCACAACCTCTCAAATGCGCTGGCGGCCATCGCCGGATCGGTTGCGGCGGGCGTTTCGGTCGGTGATGCGGTGGCCGCTCTCGGCAGTTTCGCGGGGCTTGCGCGGCGCTTTGATATCATCGGCACCAGCCCCTCGGGCATTACCGTGATCGACGATTTCGGCCACAATCCGGAGAAATGCGCAGCGACATTGCGCACGCTCAAGGCCCATCCGGGCCGAGTGATCGCCTTCTTCCAGCCCCATGGCTACGGCCCGCTACGCCAAATGGGAGCCGAACTGGCCGAAACTTTCGCGCTCGAACTGGACGGCGATGACATCACGATGCTGTGCGACCCGGTCTATTATGGTGGCACGGTCGACCGCTCCGAGGGCAGCGAACGGATCGTGCGAATGATCGCCGAAGCCGGCAGCAATGCCGAACACATTGCAGAGCGGGCCGACTGCGGTGAGCGGATCGCCGCAATCGCCCGCCCCGGCGACCGCATCGTCATCATGGGCGCGCGCGACGATACTCTGACGGGCTTTGCCAAGCACCTGCTGGAGAGGCTGGGCTAAGGCCGGGACTGGAATCCACGCTGGCAATTCGGACAGCCAAACGTAGCGGCGTTGAAGCGTCCGCTAACCGGGACTGTGCCCGAAAAGCAGTCTGTCAGGACACGACCCCAATATCGGTCATAGAATTATCAATCTGCGCTTCCCGAAAGCGGACTTACGCTCATCTTCGCCAGTTTCCGCTTCGCGCCCAAATCGGTCGTATGAGGATTACTGGAGTGGACGCTGCAGGCTCAGCGCCAGCAAATTGACTTTGACAAGGGCGATTCACCAATGAACATCAGGCTAACGCAAAGAATGGTCATGGAGAAATATGTTGATTGAGCGAGCTCGGTTCAGACTCTTCGTAGCAGCAGTTGCCCTGGGAAGCTCGGCTCCTTTGGGCGCCCAGGCCGATCGGACAATCCTGCCGGTCCCTCCCGCTCCCTTCACGGGAGAAATCAAGCATTTCGTGCAGGATTCAAGGGCTTCACCGCTGCAGCAGGTGCGCGCGCCTGCGGAGGCACCCAACATTTTCCTTTTCATGAGCGACGATGCAGGTTTTGCTATGTCGAGCGCTTTTGGTGGCCCGATTCCGACACCCAACATGGATCGATTGGCGGCGATGGGGCAGCGGTACAACCGTTTCCATACAACCGGCGTCTGCTCTCCAAGCCGCGCCTCGCTGCTGACAGGCCGCAACCACCACAACGCACATGTCGGCTATCTCAGCGACATGCCTGCAGGATTTCCCGGTTACGATGCACAGATCGGTCAGGATACCGCCACAATTGCCCAGACGCTGAGATTGAACGGCTACAATACGGCGATGATCGGCAAACATCACAACACCCCACCAAACGAACGTAGCATCGCCGGACCGTTTGACATGTGGCCGACCGGGCTTGGGTTTGAATACTTCTTTGGAATTGCCAGCGGCGGAGGAGACCAGTGGCACCCCAATATTTTTCGCGGGACCGATCTTCTGCCTGATCTGGATGGCGAGCCCCAGCTGCTGGACCAGCGGCTTGCCACCGATGCCATTCGCTGGATTCACAACCAGAAGGCGGCTGCACCCGACAAACCGTTCTTCATGTACTATGCTCCGGCATCCCCCCATTCACCGCACCATGCTCCAGCTGAAGTCATCGACCGCTTTAAGGGTCACTTCGACAAGGGTTGGGATGAAGTTCGGAAGGATATCTTCAAGCGCCAGTTGCAGATGGGTGTCGTCCCAAAAGGCAGCGGGCTAACACCTCGACCTGATGGAATTCCCGCATGGAGCTCACTCTCGCCAAAGCAGAAGGCTTTCGCCAGCAGATCGATGGAGGCCGCCGCAGCGGCGGTAGTGTATCAGGACGAGCAGCTTGGACGTGTGATCGCTGAACTAGAACGCATGGGAGAGCTGGAAAAGACGTTGATCGTCCTTATCCAGGGCGACAACGGGGCAAGCTCAGAGGGCGGCCCTGAAGGTTCAATCAACGAAATCGGCCATATCAACGGCATCCCGGAAACCGAAGACTGGAGATTTGAGAACGTCGACAAGCTCGGCGGACCAGAAACGTTCAGCAATTTTCCGGTTGGCTGGGGTTGGGCCATGAACACACCGCTGCGCTGGACGAAGACCTATGCATCCATGCTAGGTTCTACGCGCAACGGCATGATCGTGTCCTGGCAAGGTCATATTGCAAGCCCGAATGCGGTTTGCAGTCAGTTCAGCCATCTCATTGATATTGCACCGACGCTGCTGGAAGCAGCACAATTGCCCGCTCCAAAAGTCGTCAATGGATTGGCGCAAAAGCCGCTTGATGGTGAGAGCCTGGTGACCAGCCTTTCACAATGCGAGCCAGATCGCCCGCGCACCCAGTATTTTGAGATCATGGGAAAGGCCAGCCTTTATCACAATGGCTGGTTCCTGAGCCGCGATGACGATCGCTTGCCGTGGGATGGAATGCCAGCAAGCGGGCCGAAGCCACCGCCGCTATGGTCGCTTTACGATCTTCGCAGCGATTTTTCTCAAGCCCACGATATTGCCAGTCGAAATCCGACGAAACTTGAAGAGATGCAGCAATTGTGGACCGAAGTGGCGACACGCAACAATGTGTTCCCGCTTGATCACCGCTTCGGAAGGACAAGGGCTGCCGGCTTGCATCCGCACGTTCGCCCGCAATATGACTATTGGGGCAAGGATGTCAGCATTCCCGCGATGAGCGGCCCGATGTTTGCCGGCCGATCCTTTACGATCGACGCGCAGCTGCGGCCAAGTCGGCACAATTCCTCAGGCGTTATCTTGGCGACAGGCAGCCATTTTGGCGGCTTCAGTCTCTATCTCGACAAGGGGCGCCCGACCTTTACTTACGCTGCCTCTACGCGGCCTGAGCACACTGTCACTATAGCGGCCACTGAACCGCTGGTCGCCGGTACCGAGCGCATAAGACTGCGCTTCACCTTTCATGGAAGGGACACGGGCGCGACGATCGAATTGTTGAGCGGGAATACGTCGCTCGCAAGCGGACACATTGTTACCATGTTCCCAATCGCGGCGGGCACTGGTGAGATGCTTGATATCGGCCGCGATTCAGGCGGCCCTGTAACGAGCTACGTCAAGCCACACGGAAAGTTTGAGGGTGATGTGCCTCATGTGCGGATAACTTTTCCCTGACTATAAATTTGCGCGTCATGCTGCATCGACGGGATAGCATCCCGGATTGCTTTTACATTGCACAGACTGGCGCTGGGCTCGCTGATCCGTGACCAATTGCGAAGCGAATTTTCTTGGTGGAGCTCAACGTCATCATTCATCATGAGCCCGAAAACGCCTGGCCAATAACATTATCAACCTGGCTGGCAGGCAAATGTCTGCTTTTGCCTACAGCTACCCAATAAGCGGACAGTCTGGATCCGCTACTAGTGTTACTATTAGAGGTTTAAGTTCTTTTAGCGGTAGTAACCAAGCGTTATTCATTGTTGACG
>JAQWKP010000330.1 GCA_029247785.1 Novosphingobium sp. | reverse complement strand
CGGGCTCTTCGTTGTAGTGCTCTACAGAACCGCCGGGGTAGGCGATTTCATACGGGCCCATGGTGGCGTCGCCAACAAATATCACTTTGTAGTCGCTGGTGAACTTGTTAATTAACGTCATGGTATCGATAACGTTTGCATGACGGCGTTGGTTATCCTGCCAAACGTGTTCGTATAAGCAGTTATGAAAGTAGTAAAACTCTAAGTGTTTAAACTCGCTGTGGGCGGCGCTAAATAGCTCTTCGCAGGTGTGAATGTAATCATCCATTGAGCCGCCAATATCAAACAGCATCAATACTTTTACGGCATTGTGGCGTTCGGGTGCCATTTTTACATCTAGCATGCCGCCTTGCTTTGCTGTCGCGCGACGGCTTCGGGATCGCTCACACCGCCGTCGGGATGCAGCCCCTTGTCGGTGGGGTTATCAACCACCAGCGCGGCAGCCGGGACGATCAGCAGCATGAGCAGCACCGCGAACACGCGCATCGCCTCGCGCCATTCGTAGCTGTCAAGCAGCCACTGGATCAGCGGCGGGAAGAATACGCCGCCCATGGAAACGCCTGCAATGGCGATGCCGATCGCTCTGCCGCGCCGCTTCACGAACCAGCGCGACAGCAGCACCGTTGCCGCCACCGGTCCGATCAGCACATTGGCGGGCGCGATCAGCACGCCGAACACGATCAGCACCTGGTTGAACGTGGCGGCATAGGACAGTGCGACATAGCCCGATCCGAGCAATATTGTTCCTGCCAGCATCAGCCGCCGCAGGGAGAAGCGGTCCATCAGCCCGCCCAGGACAGGTGCTAGAACCGCTGAAACAACGGCCACGACGGTTATCGCCAGCATCAGCACCATGCGGCTGGGCTGGAACTCGCGCGCCAGAGGCACTGCAATGACGCCATAAGACGAGGTGATCATCGCGATCGCCGCCAGCAGGATGAAGGACGACGCGACCTGCCGCCAACCAATCGCGAAATTCATCGCAGCCATGATACCTCTCCCGCCATGCTATGCCGATGACCCCCGGCCTATTGGCGATGGGAACTGTAACAGGTCATGGCCCACACGCCATGAAGAAAGGGGCCCGCCTTGCAGCGAGCCCCTCATGTGGCTTGGCCCTCTGATGGGGCGATTAAGGCATCCTCTCAAGCCAACATTTCTTAGGCCAGCGTCACTACTCAGGCTAGCATTTTCACGTCCTCGCCCGCTTCCCACAGGGTTGGCCGACCGGGCAGGGGTTGTTCGGAGATGATCCATTTGACGATCCGCCGCATTGGCTCGATGCCGTCTTGCGGGCCGACCAGTCCGGCGCCGTTGAAGGCATAGCCCAGTTCGACGAAGCGCTGGCCGCCATGCAGCGCGCCCTTGTGGCGAGCGGCCTCCCACAGGTTCTCGGGCCAGACACCGACCGTCTGGGTATAGGCGTCTACCACATCGAGCACCTCGTCGAGCGTGTCGACCGGGATCATGTTGATCGTACGGTCGGCCATATATTCCCAGAAATCGACGCGGTCTTCGGTGTGCGAGACAATCACCGCGCCTTCATCGTCCTCGCCTCCGATCACGGTGTAGAAATCGTCAGACAATCGCAACGTGTCGACCCATTGCTTGAGTTGCGAATCGTAGCGCTTGGGTTTGGTGGTGACGACTTCGGGCAAGCGTAGCATTGCGGCATGGGTGCGCTTGCCTAGCTCCTTGAGCTTTTCGATTTCCTCGTCGTCGGTGCCGCACATTACATAGACGAGGCGGCTGGCCGAACAGGCGGTCTGGTTGCCGGTGGCGAAATCGCAGGCGATGCGATTGG